>JANQLA010000429.1 GCA_028280855.1 Melioribacteraceae bacterium | reverse complement strand
TCCTTTGCATACAATATTGACAACCTTATTGGAAGACATTTTATTCGAAGTGCCGGACAAAATTCCATCCGAGAACATCGAAATTACCGATGAACTCGTGAGTGACCGCCTGGATAAAATTGTTAAGAACCGCGACTTGAGTAAGTATATTTTGTAGCAAGAAAGCTAAATCCCCGAAATCTTCAATTTACTTTTAGATGAAGATTTCGGGGATTTATACGAACTACTTTAAAACAACCATTTTCTTAACCGATACAAAACCACCAATTTTGAGTTTATAATAATAAATACCGCTAGCCAGATTAGCGGAATTAAAATTTGCTTCATACACACCGGCGGATTTTTCTTCGTCCACTAATTTAGAAAGCTCATTCCCAAGCACATCATATATTGATAATATTACATATTGCTTATTACTTTCGGGATTTGAAGGAACCATGTATTTGATCGTAGTAGCCGGATTAAACGGGTTTGGATAATTTTGTGCCAGGCTGAACTTAATACCTGGGTTTGTTTCCGTGATGGCAGTAACAGAGTTGTCAATGTGAATTGTTTTATCATAAAACTCATAGCTACCGTCGGTATCAATTTGTTTTAACCGGTAGATTAAATTTGCAGCCGGAGGTCCTTTATCCAAAAATTCATAGTTCTTTGGTGAATTGCTGTTTCCATATCCCTGCACAAAGCCCAGTTGAAAATAGTTTTGTTGTGTGTCAACATTTATCGCTCGATAAATTTCAAAACCGTAATTATTCACTTCTGTTGCAGTTGTCCATTTAAGTAATATTCCATCATCCTTGACTTCGGCACCGAATGACTGTAGCTCAACTGGGAAGGGCGTTCCAGGACTTGTAGATATGACATTTCTTACAAATGCAGGTTTACCTTTTTTATATGGAAACACAAGACGACCGTTGGAATCAATATTTACATCTACAGCTTCTTGTTTAGTTGCGGTTGTGTTACTATCGCTTTGGTCCATATCATGCTTAAACTTTAGAACTCGCCGGGTAATCGTTGAGGCATCTCGGCGTCCGTAAGTGTCACCTTATGATCAAACCATTTGCCTGAGCCGCTGTTAGCATTAGGATCATAATACTTGAACCAAAGAAGTACATCTTCGCCATCTTCCATTTCCTGTTTAATCCAATCCCAGGAGGGCTTTCCGTCAACACTTTGGTTGTCGGCTGATTCTCCTCCTGATATACTTACATCTCCGGATTTATGATCAGACTGAAATTTTACTTGCAGATTGAGGCCTTTATCCTTTATGTATTGCAATTTACCTTTTAGAATATCTACCAGTGGAGTTCCGGAGTTATTAGCACGATTCATTAATCCACTCAAAGTTTCAAGCAGAGTTCTGTGATCAGCATCGATATCAGTTAAGCCATACTTGCTCCTCATCCATAACAGGCATTAGCTGCGGCTGCGGGAGCGCAGGCATTTTGATCACCGGCGTATCCTACGCTTGCACCATGTGATGAGCTGTTAAGATCGATATTCGGTATTTCGCACCCGCGGTAATTTGTTGTTTGAACGGTATTAGTATTGTCTGTGCTAAAACTTTCGCCTGTGTCAGTGGCCGATTCCAAGGTGTCGGGATCATCGTTCTCGGATGTTTGGGAAATGTCGCCTATTGTTGGGGTATGATCCGAACTATCGGAACTCATATTCAAATTTGATTGTGAAGTTATCGGGTTATTGGCAAGATATACTCTCACACTCATTGAACCGCTTGCATCATTTCCATCATTTATGCCGAATAAACTAAGATCGAATTTTTGCGAAATAATGTGTGACCCGTTAAATAACGTGTTATCCGGTAAATACAAATTCTGAATAATCCATTGATCGTTTGCAGAATTAAAGGAAGCAACTGCATTCAGATATTTATCATCCGTATTCGGGGTGTAATGAAAATCCATAATCCCGGTATCGGAGTTTAGAATAGGATCGCCGGATGTGTTTCGGTCAAGTGTGTAATAATCAATTTGCTGTACCGTAACCTTATCCATCGTTGGAGACTGGGAAAAAATATTTGATGCAAAAGAGAAGGAAAGCAGGGATAAGAGAAAATAAAAGCTATCGTGTTTTATCATCTTTAGATTCCTTAATATAATTTCAGGCAGGAGTAGAAGGAAATAGTATATCTTGTCCGAATTTACGGAGCAATGTTAACGACTGCAACTACTAATTTTGGTACGATGTGAAATAAAAAATTGTGAGCCCATCTAGTTCGATGGGCTGCAAATACTATTTCAATAATACAAGTTTCTTAGTTGAAGCATATCTGGGCGAACTATGATTTTCATCATTTGAGATAATAAGTCTGTAAAAATACACCCCACTTGTAAGTCTTTCTGCATTAAGATTAAACTTATGCGCTCCACTCGTTTGAAATTTATTAACCAGTACAACTACTTCGCTACCTAAAATATCCCAAAGAGTTAGTTTCACAAATCCGTCATCATTCATTTCATATTCTATTGTCGTAGAGGGATTGAAAGGATTAGGATAGTTTTGCTCAAGCGAGAATTCTGAAGGAATACTTGGGGTAATATCCTCAACACCTGTCGAAATATTTTCAATTACAAATACTGCTCCGTCACCCGGCCAATCAGATAAAGGACTTAGATCTGTAACAATTGTAGCTTGTGTTCCGGGTCCTCCGGCAGCTATATCGTAAAAATGATAGTCGCCGCCAATATGATCTTTGAAACCGATCATAGCCCCAATATCGCCTCCTGCAAAAGTACCCCGCTGAACTTCACCGTAGCAGAATTCAATTTTGTAAGAAGTCTCGTACAACCTTACCTGGAAGTTTACTCTTGTAGTTGTTATTGAAGCGTCGTAATAAGCAAGCATATCTCTCCACTGAAATACGAACACCCTGTTGGGCGAAGAGCCTTCGGTCTTGTAGGTTAGGTTCGCAAGTGAATTTGCGTTTAAGTCTTCCCACCAGGGGCCCAAGGCTTTTGAAGGACGTGAAGTACTGCCCAACCGTCCGTTTTCATTTGCACCTATATTTCCAATTTGTTGTGCGGTTGATAATCCGAACTCCGAACCGTCTGTTCCAATTCCAAATTCCAGCCAGCCGTTGGAGCTAATTTGAATCTTGTTGAAAGTTCTACCATTATATTTAAAATTAAACGGTAAATTAATTTTGTGCTGAACATCATCGCCGGAACCTAACGTTGTTCCGCCTGAAACAGGTGAGTAAGCCCGGTTAATTTTGGTAACCGTGCTTTTAGCTATCTGCGGCAACGCGATTACAGTGAATTTCTGGGAAATAGTATCCGGCTCACTTAGCTGAGAATTAGCCGCACGAATATATTGAATAGTATATTCGCCAATTTCCGTTGGCGTGTAAGTTGACTCGAAATCCAAATTATAACTGCCTCCCGGTTCAAGACAGCAATGCGATTGGGACTCGGTCAATAACTCGTCGTAACCTTCATTAAGCAAACGCAGCGTATATTCCGCTGTCTCGGTTTGCGGCAATGCTCCTAAATTATTTAAGTTAAGACCGAATGTTATTTCCGTACCTTCCAGCACACTTCCCGGAATAGATGAGGGTGTAGCCGCCATGAAGAAATTCGAAACGTTAAACAACGGTCTTTGATAAGCACCGTTTCCGTGCGTTGCAACGCGCAGCTTCCTGTTAGTCATTGAAATGTTTAAATCCATTGCCATTACGGCTTCGGGCAATCCCTCTGAAAAATTCATCCATGTACTTCCGCCGTTGGTGGATGCAAAAACGCCGAGATCATTTCCAATGTAAACATTATCACTGCTTATCGGGTCAACCGCAACTGCTGTTGTGGGTACATCGGGTAAGTCCTGCGTAATGTCTATCCAGTCGCTTCCGCCGTTGGTCGTCTTAAATACATGTCCCGAGCCAAAACCTGCCAGGACAAGGTAAACTACATTTTTATTATTAGGATCAATTGCCAAATCCATTGGATAGCGATCAGGTAAATCGCCAGTTACATCAACCCATGTTTCGCCGCCATCATTCGTTTTGAAGATGTGGGCACTATCTTGTATTGGCGCTGTTCCAACAAACACGGTGTTTTCGTCCTTCGCAGAAATACTCAAACTAATTGCTGGGTTACCGTCAAGAAAATTTGAAGTCGCAAACCAGTTAGCGCCTTGGTTAGTTGATTTGTATATCACCCTTCTGCCTGAATACATAACAGCGGGATTACTTTCGGCAATTGCGTAAGGTGCAATAAATGCCGCTCCGCCGTCTGTCATTCCGCTTGTAGAATTTGAGAAACTGTTTCCCCTGTTGTTCGATTTCAGTATGTTGTTGTATTGGTAAGAACCGAAAACTATATTATCGTCAGCGGGATTGACAGCGGTCCAGCTTCCGTCGCCGCCTATAACACGATTCCAGTTTTGTTTGTTGCCCCTGTATACAACCGTATTGTTATCCTGTAAACCTCCCAAAGCAAAGTTGCTGTCTGAACGCGAAGAGGAGAATCCGTTATAGAATTGCGAAGTAATTAAACCTATGCCAATATTGGTGTATGATGCTCCAAAGTTAGTTGACTTGTATACACCGCCGTCGTTGGCTATAAATAGTATATCGGGATCAGAGGGATGATGCGCGTAGTTGTGATGAT
>JANQLA010000428.1 GCA_028280855.1 Melioribacteraceae bacterium | reverse complement strand
TTTTCTTTAAAAACATAGCATACTCATGTGTATTCATAGGTTCAACAAAATTGATAGTCTTTAAGAGATGTTTTTCGTTCTCAATATTTTTTCCGCCTTTGCTAATACAAAACACTTTGAAAGGTAGGTTAAACTGAGAAACGGTTTTATAAAAAAAATCAAACCCTTTTTCCCTTCTTGTAATATTTCCAACAAATAAAATATTTAATTTATTGTTGTATGCCTTACTATCTTTGCCAACTTCAAAAAAAATATGATCAACCCCATTAGGAATAACTTCTAAATCTTTACTATTAATTTTGTCGAAATACTTGAAAGCCAATTCCTTAACACTATTGGAGACAAAAACAATTTTATCAGAAAAACGATAAATCATTTTCTCATATAATTTGTCTTTGATAGAGAAATAGAGTCCATGTTTTTCTCTAAAGTTTGCATTTTCATAGAATATTACACCGTGTACAGTATAAATAATCTTGACATTCATAAATAATTTTAAAAGAAAGGTAACGATCTGGAAAAATTCGAAAGTAACAAGATGAATTACATCAGGTTTGTATTTAAGTAGAAAAAAGAATGTGCTTAAGAAGCCTAATCGTTTCACCTCCAAATTGCTGTCATAATACCTTTTACTGCCAAACAATTTTGTCCAGATTGAAAAGCTTTTCCCTCTAAAATAATCTACAAACAAGAAATCATCTTGTGCTGCTAAGGAGTTTTGATAAAGCCTTTTTGCAAACTTCTCAGGGCCTGTTAAAATTTCTTCCGAATTATAATGACCAATGTATATTATTTTCATTTCATAATTTCTTAGATACTTTTATAGGAAGTTGCTAATTATAATACCACTGAGACCAAAATCTTACCTGATTGGATTCTCTCTATCTAAATAACTATTCAATCCGTAGTAATAGGCGATTATTAAGTTCTTGAACGAAAAAATATCAAATCTAATTAAATAAAAAATAGCCTGTGAAAATAATAATCTGACCGATTTACCATGGAAATATTTCTTACCATTATTAAACCTGTTTCTAAAATAATAGAACGCCTTTCGATCCATTTTTAATGGAAAAATTTCTTTACAGAACAAGAATTCAACGGGCTCCCACGCATTTAACGGATGAAGGAATAGTGCCTCGGTATCTGTTGCAAGTTGAATATTAAACTTCTTACATCGTAGTTCGTATTCAGATTCGTCACCCCAAATGAACAATTCTTTTAATGGGTATCCAATCTTACCAATTACTGCTCGAGGTATGAAAGTACCATTGAAAAAAGATGCGTATCCCAAATAGTATCTTCCATCAAACTCTTTCTTCAGGTCAAAAAAACTATTTGTTGGTGAAAAATGCTGGTTTTTCATTCTAGGAGTATAAAAAGAAAGTTTGGTTGATTCAGGGCTAGGTTTTACTATACATCCTAAAACAGTATTCTCATCAAATGCTAAAGATGATTGAACTAAGTTATTCAGGCATTTAGCAGTAGGACAACCATCATCATCCATTAACCACAAATAATCGTAGCCTTTTTCAAAACCTAATTTCATACCTCTATAAAATCCACCGGCACCTCCCAAATTCTTTTGATGAACTACCGTTAAATCGTTTTGTGAATCCAACCACTCCTTTGTTCCGTCAGTACTATCGTTATTCACAACTATGATCGCATCCAACTGTCTTGTTTGATCTCGTAATGACTGTACACATGCTTTCAACAAGTTAAATCTATTGTGCGTAACTACAACGGCTGCAATTCTTTCCATACTATTTTTTGGAAATTTCCATAAATACTTTCAGCGATTTTGCAACAACTTGATCCATGTTATAATATTGATATTCTGCTAAACGACCACAAAAGAGAACATTTGGAATCTTAGAGGTTAGTCGATAATATTCTTTAAATAACCTTCTATTTTGTTCATTTGGTATTGAGTAAAATGGCTCTCCGCTGTCGGAAGAAAATTCTTTTGAAATAGTTGTATTCTTCGTTTGCTGTTGTGTTAGCTTCTTATACTCCGTTACTCTCGTAAAATTGATATCAGGATCGACAAAGTTTACTACAGCAGGTTCTTGATAGCTTTCCAAATGATGATGTTCAAGTTTAAAATCAATAGAGCGGTAAGGCAACTTACCAAACTCATAGTCAAAAAAATAATCAATTGGTCCTGTATAAATCATTTTATCAAATTTAATATCGTTCATGATATTTTTATAGTCGGTTTCCAGGGCTACTTCAATATTTTTATTTGATAGAATGTTTTCAAACATTTTTGTATAACCATATTTTGGCATATACTGATATTTATCTGTAAAGTATCTACAGTCTTCATTGGTCCTTACGGGAATTCTACCGCACACCGAAGGAGATAATTCATTCGGAAATAAATTCCACTGTTTTTTTGTATAATATTTAAAAAACTTTTCAAACAACTCATAGCCAACTTGATTTACAATTACATCTTCAGAATTTTCAATAGGGTATCTTTTCTCTTTCAGAGAATCATAAAACTCCAGAACTTCCTTTTCGGTTCTGAAATTCTTATTAAACAGTTTGTTAATAGTTAGTTTATTAATAGGAATTGGATATAACTCATCTCCTAACCTAGCCATTACTTTATGCTCATATGGAATCCATTCAGTATACTTACTCAAATAATCGAAAACTCCTTTGCTGTTTGTGTGAAATATATGCGGCCCATACCGATGAACTAGCACACCATATTCGTCAAATTCATCATAGGCATTGCCTCCAATATGATGTCGTTTTTCAACAACTAATACCTTTTTATTTAGTTGAGAAGCAATTCGCTCTGCCAATACTGAGCCAGCGAAACCAGCACCAACTATCAAATAATCAATTTTCATTTTTCGAGTATTTTCTCAATCATACCGTAAATAAGCTTTGAAGATAAGTAATTTCCGGCAGCCGATGGGTGCCCATCGTTTGGTATGTAAAGGCTATCAAATGACGCTTTATCTAGCGTCGCAAAATGATCTGCTAAATTCATGTAATGTATATTATTTTTCTTACAGAAATTAGATAGATCGTAATACCAGTCCAACTTATTCCAATATAAACTTTCAAATCTAGGCCACCTTACTAGAAGTAATTCTTTTTTCGAATCGACTTTGATTTTAGTTAAGATTT
Organism: Melioribacteraceae bacterium; assembly: GCA_028280855.1. Lineage (GTDB taxonomy): Bacteria > Bacteroidota > Ignavibacteria > Ignavibacteriales > Melioribacteraceae > PGYT01. The sequence continues at coordinate 5,896 of JANQLA010000428.1, read as the reverse complement.
TTTTTGCCAGAGAAACTGCTTTATAGTCAAGGAATTTATAGTAAAACTTATTTAGTAGATAAGAATTCTCAACCAACTTAATAATTAAATTATCACCAGTTTCCTTTCTTAATACGAGACTGTCTGCACATAATTCATAACTTGGTTTATTCAATCCTTCAACGAATCTATAACTTTCAAGCATTCTTGGGATATCGTCATCGATATAAACTACAATGGTCAAATCTGGATCAACCATTTTTTGATATTTTACAAATGTCATATACATCTGGTCCAACCCGTAACCAGGCATTCCAAAATTGTAATAGATAATATTATCATTAATTCTTTCCAAATTGTGAATTAAAGTTTCTTGATAATTCAGGTAAACTCCATATAAAAAAGAATCTCCAAGAAACATTATTTTTTTTTGTCCCACTTTATTAATATCAAAATTAAAATTTGATCTGAACCCGTGTTCATTTATAGTATATTCCCTTACAGAATCTAATAAAGCCGGATTTGAGAAAAAAATGTCGGTATCATTTTTACATACCCAGCCTAGCGAAGAATCAATTTTCATCCAGTTAACCGTGTAGAGAGGATCAGTAAATGTTCCGTTTTGTATTTCGTTAACACCAGTCCGTTTGTAAAGTTCATATGGTCTAATATATTGGAGTAGTAATTCTATAAATAGAAAAAGTATAGAAAAAATTACAATGTTGGAAATAATGACTTTCGCAATTCTAAATAGCTTCTTTGTTGAATATGCGTTATATCTCATTAATTCCCGGCAGAAAATTTCATTATAGTTCGATTAAAAAAATATACAACTCCTATAAAAACCAATAACTCAGAAAGCACTGTAGCTAAAGCAGCACCAATATATGAATAGCCGGGGATCAAAATAAAATTAAGAACAACGTTGACAAGTGCCCCCATAGTTACAGCCATGGTGTACATTTTTTGTTTATTCCAAACCGTCAACGGATTTCCAAATGTCATATTGACAGCAACAATAATTATGTTCATCGATAAAATTTGCAGGGCAGCAGAAGCATTTAAGTAGATATCACCGTAAATAAGAGTTATGATTAGATCCGACGTTAAGTAAAACACAACGCCGATTGCAACGCCAAATGATATTAAAATTAGAGCATACTTCATCACCAACACAAATAAATTCCCCGGCTTATCATTTACAACTTTTGATAGCGCTGGTAGGAATACCTTTACAATCAACCCGAAAGGTAGTACTCCCATCATAAATATTTTAAATGCCGCTGTGTACATACCAACATCAAAATCTGTTTTTAAGAACCCAAGCATAATCATATCGAGATTATAATAAATTGAAATCATGATAGCTGATATAGCAAGAGGAAACGACTGATTCACAAATTTTCGAATAAATTTTAATTCTATGGAAAATTTGAATTGTACAATTTTGAAATGAATATGGAAGAACACAATTAATAATATCACAATATTCACAGCTGAAAACATAACTGCAACAAGTTCAATATCCTGTTCAGATTTTACAAAGATTAAATATCCTGATAAAAGTAAAATGCTTCTAATAATATTCGCAATTGCAATGAATTCCATGCGTTCTATTGCCTGGTAAATGTAATAGGCAGATATTGCAGGTTGAAGAAGAGATATTGCCATTATGATTATGATGTTTCTTGTTATCGAATCAAATTGGATAATATAAGTAGCCAAAATAACAATGATAATTGAGACCACCGCAATAAACACACGAAGAAATGTTAGGTTGGAAAAATATGTGGAAAGTTTAGTTTTGTCCTTTGATAAATCCCTTACACCTATTATATCACTGCCAAAAATAATTACATTATTAAAATAAGATAGAAATGCTATTGCAAAGCCTAATACACCAAAGCCTTCCGGCAATATTACCCTTGCAAGGTATGCTGTAGAAACAACCCCAAGCAGCTTCGAAATTAACTCTGCTGAAGCTAGTGAAATAAAATTTTTTACGATAAGCTTAAATGTGGATTGCAAAGTTCCCTACGATTAAAGTTACTTCTTTACGAGCCATACTTCCGGATTTTGGTAGTTACGCTCATTCCAAACTTCGAAGTGCAGTACATTCCCCTCAAGGCTACTGTTAACTTTTCCAATTACATCGCCGCCGTTTACTTTGTCGCCTTCGTATACGGTAATGTCAGTAACGTGTCCATAAACTGTTCTGTACTTACCCTTGTGCGTTATTATCAAAACACTACCGTAGCCCGGAATCCATTCAATAGCAGACACAATACCTTCAGCGACAGATCTCACTTCTGTTTCACTGCGTGTCTGAATATCTACTCCGTAATTTAATGTAACTGTATTTAATCTTCTGTTTTTATTTTCGCCGAAGTTCCTTACTATTGTTCCAGAACCAACTGGCCAGTTAAGCTTTCCACGTAAGTCCGAAAAATTTTCAAATTCTGCATAACTAATTGTTGGTAGGTTTGCTGTGCTTTCTCCCTTCAATTTATTTTCTCTTCGCTGCTGCTCTCTTTCGCGCTCTTCTTCTTCGAGCCTTGCAATTATTTGTTTAATTAAGATCTCGGCTTTTCTTTTTTCATCTATTTCATTTGCTAAGTTTGCTTCATTATTTTGCAGTTTTTTAATAAGCGTATTCCGTTCTTCTCTACTTTTATTTAGTTTTTCCGCCTGCTTTTTATTTAGCTCTATCAATCCCGATTTATAATCACGTTCTCTTTCAATCTTTTCCGCTAACTGAGCAAGTAGCTCTTTACTCTGCTCAAGTTCATATTTAACATTTTTGTTTTGATCTGTGATCAAATTAAAGAATTTCATTTTGACGAGGGATTCATTCAATGATGTCGAGCTAAACAATAACTCTAATTTATTTTCCCGCCCGTACATGAACAGCCATCTTACATATTTTGCGTATTCGGATTTCAGCTTAGTTATGGATGAATCCACAGTGTTAATGCTATCGGTTATCAATTTAATTTTGTTAGTTTGAATTTTTTCTTGGGCTTCTAAGTTTCGCAAGGTTTTGTTTAAAAGGTGTGATTCCCTATTTAATTTCTTTAACACTTCTCTTGAATCGGCGGTTTTACTTCTAACGGAGATTAATTCTTTTTGGAGATTATCAATACTTTCTTGAAGTTCAATTAGCTCGTTGTTTTTTGATTCTATACTATTGCTTTGCGCATAGACGATAAAACAGGAGAATAAAAATGTGAGTAAAAATTTAATCACAGCTTAATAATCTCAACATCTTTTGGTAATACAAGGCTAAGTTTATTTACATCGTTATTAACTTCCATCTTTCTGTATTCTAAAAATAATTTTTGACTGTTCTTTCTATAATCAACAGCTACTTCATACGGAATAGGCACACCATCAAATAATTTTATATCATCATATAAACTTTTAAGTACAATATTATCGTTAACGTCGATAACTTCGAACCTGGTAAGAGCAAGATCATCCTTTTTGATATTGTAAGTACTGGTTTGATTAAATCGCTTATCAAAATAACTTAGAATGTACGCATCTTCGTTTTGTGCGTACTCGTCCGGTTCGTTAAGCAGCTTGTCGGTTAGATTAACAGAGCCTGAAAAAGCATCCATCAAATCATTGAATGAAAGGTCTACTTTAAACAAATCCTTCAACACACTTTTATCATTTGAACCTATATAAAGCCTGTTGCGCATTACATCGTAAAATTGAAAATCCGTTTTGGAAACTAAACCATGCGCAAGGTCAATTCCGAAAGGCCCGTAAATAGATATTTTAATTGAATCCGGTTTTTTCAAGGCAACTTCGAAATTTGCTGAACCTGTAAACTGTTTGCTCTCAACCCGTATAACACCGCTTCCTTCAAATGTTTTTACTTTGCGCCTGTTGCCTTCTATTCTTTTTATTAACCTTTCTGGTGGGATTACCCGTTCTTCAATTACGGGCTTAGGTGCTGAGCAAAACTGAAACGACAATGCTGCTATGAGTATCAATGGTAAACGTAAGCAATTATTTTTTTTCACAAACCTTCCTGCGCTATTTTTTGTTTAACTGAATCAAGAGTGTTATCCAACTCCAGGGCTCTCTGCCAAAGTTCAAGGGCTTTATCTTTTTTCCCAAGCTTATAATATACATCGGCCAAATGATCAATTAAAGTTGCATTATCATCTTCAATTTCAACCGCTCTTTCAATATAATTCCTGGCTACTTCATAATTACCAAGTTTGAAATGGACCCATCCGATGGTATCAAGATACGATGAATTATCAGGTTCCTGTTCAATCGATTTCTCAACCATTTTTAATGCACGCTCTAATTTGATATCGCGTTCCGACAATGAATACGCATAATTATTTAGTATAAGCGCATTGGTTGAATCGATAGCAAGAGCACTTTCATAAATAGCATCGCTTTTTTCGTAGTCGCTCATTCCGTCAAAGATTAATCCGAGGGTTCCCATAATCTGAACATTACCGGCATCTAAGGTTAGCGCCTTCTCCAAATATTTTACTGCTTCGGCTTGTCTATCAAGTTGATTTAGGGTAAAACCGTAAGCGTGAAGTGCAGTTATGTCATTGCCGTTAAGAAGCACAGCTTTGTTAAGAACCCTCTCTGCTTCTTCGTGCTTATTTTTTTGCGACAATGATAAACCGAGAATAATATTTATAATAAAGCTGTCGGGAAATTTTTTAACCGCCTCCGACATCTGAACAACCGCCGAGTCAATCATTTGAGCTTCGAACAAAACTATACCAAGACGTTCGTACAATTGCGAATTCCACTCTGCGCCTGTTGCCGCATCAATGAAATGTTTTGCTGCAACGCTGTCCTGCTTTTCCCTCAACGATAGCTCGCCAAGAAAAGCTTTTACCTGCCAGTTTGATGAATCTGCATTCAACTGCTCAACAATTTCTTTAGCAATTGGAATAAGGGTGGAGTCGCGGTTTATTTCATTCATAAATGCCGAAGCAATTCTAATCTTTGCTTCAAAAGGAACGTTATCGTTTTTTATTAGTTTCCGGTACTCTTTCGATCCTGCTTCCCAATCGCCCTTATCTATAAGTGTCTTCGCTTTGTATTCAATTAGCGAAACGTCTTCCGGGAAAAGTGTTAGTGCGTCTTTTAAGCTTTCAAGCGATTTATCATATTTTTTAGATTTAATATATGATTCAATCAAAAGCTTTTGCAATTGCAGATTCGACGGATCTAGCGCAAGAAGTTCTTCAACGGTTTTAATAGTCTCATCGATATTTCCAAGTCGTTCATTAATATCCGCAATACGCAGTAATACATTCCAATCTGCGCCGCTCCTTTTGTATAATTTATTATAGATTTCTAATGCTTTGCGCGGCTTCGAAGATTCGTACAACCGGGCCAGGCTAAAGTAAGCCTGGTAATAAGTACTGTCGTTATCAATAATTTTCTCATATACAACTGCTGCGCTATCCGGCATACGGGCGGTAAGGTATATACCCGCCAACAGTAAAGAATAGTCAGTGCTTAAGGAATCGAATTTAACAGCAGCTTTCGAATGATGAAGCGCATTGGATAACTTATTCAATTTTAGATAACTTTTTGCGAGTGCGAAGTGTATACCGGAAGATTCCGTAAAGGAGAGAGCTTCCTGGTACTCCAAAATTGCTTCGGCGTAATTTCCTTTTAACTCAGCAATGCCGCCTTTTATCACTGCGTCTTCGGCTTTGCGTTGGCTATTAAGCGAATCGGCAAATTCCATTTGTTTATCCGGCTTATCTGTTAAAACAACTTGCTTGGAAGAGCACCCGGCAATTATTAGTAAAAGTAATATATATATTATGTACAATTTCATTTTCGGTTTATAATAGAATTTAAAATTTATTACTAACCTTCCTTAATAACAAGATCAATTATTTTTGATACTTGTGATGAA
>JANQLA010000406.1 GCA_028280855.1 Melioribacteraceae bacterium | reverse complement strand
GTGGCTTTATACAATGCGTGCGCTACCAGGTAAATTGTGAAAGCTTTTACAGCGAGTTCGGTACCTATTCCTATCAACATTGTTAGCGTTCCCAAAACACTCACAGTTGTATAAGCTAAAAGTTTTTTCAAATCATTTTGTCTGATAGATAATACCCCGCTAATCACCATAGTAACAGTACCAACTATTAACAGGGTGTCTTGCCACAACTCTGTTCCGCCTAGCACCGGGTTAAACCTGGCTAATAAAAAAACACCTGCTTTTACCATAGTTGCAGAATGCAGGTAAGCGCTTACAGGGCTTGGCGCAGCCATCGCGTTTGGAAGCCAAAAATGAAACGGGAACTGGGCTGATTTTGTGAACGCGCCCAACAAGAGTAAAATTACGATTGGCAGATACAATTCAGACGAAGATAAATCTATACCCGATGAAAGAATTTCGGAAACCGAAGAACTGCCGCTTGCAATTGAAAGCAATATCAATCCGGCCAATAATGCTAGTCCGCCCGTACCGGTAACTAACAGTGCCTGTAAAGCGGAATACCTGGATTCATCTTTATGGTGGTTGAATCCTATCAGTAAATACGAACTAATACTAGTCAGCTCCCAAAAAACAAATAGCGCTAAAAAGTTATCGGACAAAACCAAACCCAACATAGAAGCCATAAATACGACCAGGTAGATATAAAAACGATTCATGTATTTATAGCTTTGCATATAATTACTTGCATACAAAAATACAACGGTACCTATACCGGTTATAATCAAACTAAAGAGAAGCCCGATTCCGTCAAGCATAAAAGACAGGTTAATATTTAACGAAGGAATCCACAAGTGATTCTCAATAATTGTTTCACCCGAAAGTATGCGGGAGGTTTGTGAGACAAAGTACAAAAACAGTGCAAGAGGAAAAACCGATACAATAATTCCTGCATTCTTCCTGGAGAGCTTAAAAAAGAATGGAACCAGCATTGCAACTATAAAACCTGATAATACAGCTATGATCATATTGTCAAACTTGCAGTTCTATAAAAAAGGTGGACGAAAATTGGGTTTAGCCAAGATATTTAATAAAAGAAAAATAACAAATTATTTTATACGGAAATTCCCCAAAAGGCCTCTTTGGGAATATTCAAACTATTTTTTAAAAGGATAATCCGAATTTAAAGCTTGTTATGAGAATATGGTTGGCTATTAAAATCGAAAATGAAACGTTATTTACGGATATAAATATCAGTGTCACGCTAAAATTAAATTGCCGTGAAGGTTGGAAGCTCATCTTCTCAGTGAAGTTGAGCTTCCGATTAAATCATTTTACAACCAGCATCTTTTTTTCAGCCGAAAACTTACCGCCCACATCAATTTTATAAATATAAAACCCGCTTGGCAGGTTAGCTGCGTTAAATTCCTGCTCGTATATTCCTGCTTCCATATACTTTCTTAAAGGAGTAGATACTTTTTCACCGATGGAATTATAAACACTCAATGTAACTGCGCCGCTCTCTGACAGGTTGAATTTGATTTTTGTGACAGGATTAAACGGATTAGGATAATTTTGCTCCAAAGTAAATTTTAATGGTAAGTTATTCTCCTGCACACTGGTTACACCATTGCTTATTTCCGTAATTGTACCGTAATACTCATGGGAGCCATCGGTGTCTATTTGTTTCAGACGGTATTGTAAATTTCCCAAAGGTAGGTTCGAATCAATAAATTCATAGCTCTTTGGTGAATTACTATTACCATGCCCCTGAACAAAACCAATCTTTTCCCATCCCTCGTCTCCGCTCGGGAAGTCCGGGGGGCTAAGCGGAGTCGAAGCCCTCTCAATTTCAAAACCGTAGTTGTTTACTTCCGTTGCTGTTTCCCAAAGAAGTTTAACTGCATTATCCAGTTGCAGAGCAGTAAAAGAAATTAGCTCCACTGGAAGGGGCGCTAAAATGCCAGTATCAGGGGAAGTTTCATATGCCCATGAACTGATAGTAGCTTCTGTTCCTGCTGCATTGATTGACATCTTAATCCATCCGTAATGCGTATTGCCGTTAATATCGAACTTTACAGGGAGATACCTGTCGGTAACATTTATCCAATTACCAAAGCCTCCGTTATAATTCAATGTGCCGTCTCTATCATTCCTGTTTTTCCATATAGCGGGGTTGGTTGCGATTGGTTGGTTTTCAGTAAAAGCGGCGCCAAAAAGATATTGTGTTCCATTGCTGAATGTTCCTTGAACTTGTAGATTTCCTTCAACCCAGATAGCGCCGAAATTGTTGCGAAAAAAAATTCCGGGCTTCCCCCCAAAAGTTTCGTAAGTTATTCTTATGTCCTGGTCATCAGTATCCCCGATATCGGCATCGGTATCAAAGTCTAGATCGATCTCATAAGAAGAATTAGTTGAGTTTACCGTCGGATTACCTGGTGGACTGTTTTGAACTTTTACCACGGCATTTGCATCGGAAGTTGCAGCTAAAATTACTCCCGCTGATATTGAGTAATTTAATACTTTGTTCTCAAAAGTTAACTTTCTTTTGCTCATTACAGTTCCTCGCAGTTATCGAAAAAAGTGGATTAGTTTGTTTAAAGGTAAAATTTTTATTTTTCTTTTCAAAAATCGATGATGTGGTTTTCCTTATAGGAGTATAGCTCATCGGATTTCTTTACTAATTTTCGAATATGTATACAAGAAATAGTCGAAAATTTTTGCCAATGTGTGATCTGAAGAGTTTATTTTTTTGTATAAAAGTATTTTATATAAAACGCTTATTTAAGCACCAGCATTTTTCTTTCTGCAGCAAACTTACCGGCCACATCAATTTTATAAATATAGAACCCGCTTGGCAGGTTGGCCGCGTTAAATTCATGTTCGTAAATTCCTGAATCCATATGTTTATTTAACAATGTAGCTATCTTTTCGCCAAGAGAATTATAAACACTTAATATAACTGTACCGCTCTCAGACAGGGTGAATTTGATTTTGGTAGCAGGATTAAAAGGATTAGGATAATTTTGCTCTAATGTAAATTTTAACGGTAAGTTATTTTCTTGCACACTGGTTATGTCATTGCTTATTTCTGCGATTGTGCCGTAGTATTCATAGGAGCCGCCGGTATCAATTTGTTTTAAGCGGTATTGTAAATTTCCCGAAGGTAGGTTCGAATCAATAAACTCATAGCTCTTTGGCGAACTGCTATTACCATGCCCCTGAACAAAACCAATCTTTTCCCATCCCTCGTCTCCGCTCGGGAAGTCCGGGGGGCTGAGCGGAGTCGAAGCCCTCTCAATTTCAAAACCGTAGTTGTTTACTTCCGTTGCTGTTTCCCAAAGTAGTTTAACCGCATTATCCAGTTGAAGGGCAGTAAAAGAAATTAGCTCCACCGGAAGGGGTGCTGAAATACCAGTATTAGGAGTTGTTTCATAAGCAAAGGATTCAACTGTAATTGGAGTATAAGGATCATCTCCAATATCTAATTTGACCCAACCGTAATGTGTACTACTATTTATCTCAAACCTAACACCTAAATATCGATCATTAAGGCCGTCAAATGCGTACCCTGGAAAAGCGACAGTACCGGCTCTATCGCCTCTTCGACCCCAAACTCCTAGGGTTCCGGGATTGGTTGGAACACCTTGATTTATAGAAAGAGGCTTGCATGTAAAAAAACCACCTATAACTTTTCCGATAAAATAGGCATTCTCAGTCGTCGCATTAGGTTGAACTAATATACTATTAGTATTTCTAAAACTTATAATTATATCATTACCGTCGCCACCGACCTGGTCAAAATCGATATAATATGTTGCGGTAGGAGGATAAGTTAATGGTGCGTTTACAATAGTCACTTCAACCGACGCATTAAGTTCAGTATTTGTACTTAGAACAGTGCCTGCTGCTAAAGAATAAGTTATTAATTTGTTTTCAAATTTTTGGCTGATACTTTTTTTCATAACCCACCCGGGAAATTAATTTCTGAAAATTTATTTAATATGGTATGTACATTTTTTCTATTAAATCGAAAGCTTTATCACCTAAAACATTTTATTTAACTACCAGCATTTTTCTTTCTGCAGCAAACTTACCGCCCACATCAATTTTATAAATATAGAACCCGCTTGGCAGGTTGGCCGCGTTAAATT
>JANQLA010000383.1 GCA_028280855.1 Melioribacteraceae bacterium | reverse complement strand
GCAGGTTATCCATACGATTTAATACAGCCGAACCAGTTTCGGCCAATGCATTTATATAATTAAAATCTCTAGCAGCCGTACCCGCAGGACCGCTTCCGATAAATAGATCAATATCGTTATCGAGATCAAAATCCGACCAAATTGAAACCGTATAAGGCGCCAGTACTTCGGAGAACTCGAAAGAATTGTTAAGATGCAAAGCTCCGCCCGGACCGCCGTCGAATAAAAACGAAGGAGTTGAGGCGCCTATAAATCCGGCAGGGTGAGCTACAATTAGGTCCACATAACCATCGCTATTATAATCACCCCAAGCACAAGACCATCCTCTATTTTCTTTTCGAGGTGAAAAATCTTTTGCAATAAACTCTTCAAAAGTTCCGTCCCCGGTATTCGTATAAAGCACAGATGGATTGCCCGCAATTGCACAATCTATATCACCGTCGTTGTCATAGTCTGCCCAACTTATACCCATGCCAAGTTGACCGCTTAGATTTGCCTCTAGCTGTGTTTCCAATTGTACAAACGTCTCATTACCGTCATTGCGAAAGAGATATCCACCTGATGTATGCAGATCTAAGTCACCATCATTGTCAATATCAACCCAAGCTGCGCCGACATATGTGGCTGGCGATGACACTTTTGTTACAGGGTTTGAGCTATCCGTAATTAGAGTAAATGTTTGCCCGTAAAGTTGTGTTACAGCAAGTTGAATAAACAACAACATAGTTTTAAGTGAATATTTGTATTTCATAAATGACCCTTAATTATTATGAAAGATTTTTTGAATGACTGAATTTTATCGAAACGTTGTCGGGTATTCCATAACCCAAAGGGGGGATATTGGATTGCAAAAAAATGATTTATTAGAATTACAACCGCATAGATGAACAAAGTGAATTATAGTTTAAGTAAGAAGTATAGCTTAATTAATGGTTGGATGAGAGAACGATTGATGGGAGAAATTATCGCTATACGAGTTTTTGCTTTATCGCTTTGGCAACTGCTTCTGATTTTGAGTGGACTTCCAACTTTTTATAGATGTTTTTAATATGGCGCCGGACGGTTTCTTCGGAGATAAACAGTTTATCGGCAATCATTTTGTAACTCATCCCGTCGCATAGTTTAGACAGTACTTCGGTTTCACGCTGCGTTAAATGAGGAGATGGCTGCACTTTGAATGAGCCGACTACCATCCTGGCGATCTGGGTACTCATTGGAGCGCCGCCGTTCCTAACTTCTTTAATCGCATCGAGTATTTTGGCCGGCTGTGCTTCTTTTATAAGGTAGCCCGAAGCCCCTGCACACAGGGCATCAAAAACATATTCATCGTTTTCATGTATGGACAAAACAACTATATCAATAACTGGCTTTTTCTGTTTTATAATTTTGATGCCTTCAATTCCGGACATCCCCGGCAAGCCGATATCCATTAAAATAACATCAGGCAGTTCTTCGAATATTTTTCTTAATGCGCTTTCACAATCCGGATATGTACTTATGCATTCAAAGCCATCTGTTGCATTTATAAGATAGGAAAGACTTTGCCTGATTTCTTCGTCGTCTTCTATGATTGTTACGGCTATAATTTCGTCGATCATATGCGCATATTAAATTGAGACAACAATTTAATAATTGCGTTGGAGTTTTAATAGAATTTTTAAGAAGCCAAAAAAGATTTCAAGCGGTAGTCCGGCTCTTCATTTTTATACTACATTTCCCTCGAACCTAATTTCAGTTCCGGAAACTTTGTCCGTAAAAATGTTTAATTCGCTATTCATACTTTTCGCTCGTTCGCTAATATTGCTTAAACCTCTTCCTCTACTGCTTTTATTGGTAATTCCCAGACCGTCATCAATAAGACTTAACCGCAATAATTTATTATCGAGGGCAAATGATAATAAAACATTCTTAGCATTCGCGTATTTAAGTGCATTGTTCATCGCTTCTTTAAACATTAGTGTGATGTGGCGTCGCCAATCCATAGAGAGTCTCACTTTTTCGAACTCGGTTGAAATACCTTCTACGGTAAATGATACGCCGGTTTTATCGAACAGTTCGTCGCCAAAATCTTTAAGTCGTACAGCCACTTCGTAAAGCGAATCTTTCGCGGGGTCAAGCGTCCAGATAAAATCGCGCACACCGGATGATAAGCCCTTTGTCATCTCGCTTATCTTATCAAGATATGTTAGTGATTCGTTATCAAGTTTAGTACTATTTTGCTTAAGTATCTCGCTGAATAATGAGATTTTCGTTATACGATGACCAAGTTCATCATGGAAATCAGCAGCCGCTTTTTTACGAACTTTATCATTTTCTACTGCGCGTATTTTTTCTAATTCCACTCTCCTCCGAATTTCATTCCGGATTCTTGATCTATGATACATTGCAAGGAATAAAATTATAACCAGTAAAATAAGCCCGTAGAACCAATAGGTTCGCCAAAAAGGCGGATGAACTATAATACTCAATTCATATGGCTTTTCACTCCATGTACCGAAACTGTTGGCTCCCAACAGCTTAAAAGTATATTTACCCGGCACAAGTCCGTTATACTCAATAGAACTTTCATTCGTATTAACCCAGTTGTCATTTAGTCCATCGAACAAAATTTTGTATTTATTTTTAAACGGTTTATTATAATCAAGAACGGCAAAGCTTATCGAGACGAAATTTTCATTATAATTTAGCTCCAACAAATCATTGCGCGGCACAACTTCATTTCCCATTGAACTTATTGAAGTAATCATAGTTTTGGGTATAAAGTCGGCACGCATTAACTCATGAGGGTCAATAATATTAAACCCGTTAATTCCGCCGAAGAGCAGTTTTCCGTCTGCTGTAACTAAACACGAATTATTCCGAAACATGTTACTCTGAAGCTCGTCTCTTGTATCATAACGCATGAATGAGGTGTTAACAAAATTAAACTTTGTTATTCCCATGTTTGTGCTTATCCAAAGATTGCCTTTACCATCGCTTAAAATTCCTGCAATGACTGATGATGATAGTCCCTCCTGCTCCGTGTAGTATGTAAATGTGTTTTTCTCCCGATTATATAAATTCAACCCGCCGCCAGTTCCAATCCATACTCTTCCTTCGTCATCCTCGATCATCGAATAAACATAATTATTACTAATACTGTTAATATTTCCGGGATCCTGTTCAAATAATTTTGTTTCCCCGGTGTGCATATCTGTTTTATTTAGTCCCCTAAATGTTCCAGTCCACAAGTAGTTCTGCGAGTCTATAAAAATCGATAATATATTATTTCCCGTTATTTCATAATCAAACCTGTAAAATCTATCTGTCTCAGATCTGTAAATGAATAAACCATCGTTGGTGCCTATCAAAACATTGCCAAGATCGTCCGGCTCAATTGCGGTTATAAATCCTTTTAGCCGGCTGGGTAAACCTGTATGATTATAATACGATTGCAGTGAGTTATCCAAAAGATTCACCTTGTTTAAGCCACGTGCCGTGCCGATCCATAGATTGTTATTCGCATCCTTTGCAAGGCTTGTGATATAGTTTGAGTTGAGGGAGTTGTTACTATTAGTTCTCTTAATAACCTGCCATGACTGAAGCGAAGGAACGAACTTATTAAGCCCGTTTGCAGTAGCAATCCAAATTGCGCTGGAATCGGTTTGTTCAAAATCGTTTACAATTTTGCTACTAAGATTATTACCGTCATGTTGATATTGCACGTGAACAATTTGCGAGGGGGAAGTTAAAATTTTATATATGCCGCCAAGGTAACTTCCAACCCAGTAAACGCCTGTATAATCCTTATACAGAGCAATAATATCGTTGCTGGATATTTGTTTCTTATCATCGCTATGGTTTCTATGTATCCTATCAACTTCGTTCTTCGATAAATTAATTTTAATGACTCCTATTTGGGTAGCAAGCCAAATTTCCTTTTCAACAGGATCATTTATTATCTGCCTCACGGAAATTTTCTCCGGAAGTGCATTATCAGGCATTATAAGTTTCGAAAAAACTTGATTACGCTTATTGAACTTGATTAATCCTCTTTGGGTACCAATCAAGAGGGTCGAATCAGTAGGTGCATCAAGTGATAGAACAATATAATTGGAATCACCTTCAACTATAACCTGCATTTTGTTGAACGTATTGTTGGCATAGTTGTAATTATGCAGAATGTTGCCATGTGTGCCAACATACAGTTCTTTCAAATGTTCATCATAGTAGAGAGTAGTTACGTAATTATCAGCTATTGATTCATCATTATTAACCGAGTCATCAAAAATTTCGTAGTTAAAAGTTTTTATATTAAGCTTAACTACACCGCTGGTTCGCGTTGCAAACCATAAATTACCTCTATCGTCAGTAACAATATCCCAAATCACCCCATCCCAATTTTTTATTGAATCGAAATGATCGATTCCGAATCGGATAAATTTATTCTTCGCGCGATCGTAAAAATTTAATCCCCTCCCGTAGGTACCAATCCAAAGGTTCCCGTCTGAATCCTCGCACATTGAAACTATGTCGTCATTTGACAAGCTATTTGTATCTTTTGGATCATGTCGATATTTTTTGTAATTAATTCCATCATACCTGATAAGCCCATACATAGTGCCGAACCACATGTACCCAAACTTGTCCTGTATTATAGAATAAACCATATGGTGCGAAACGCCTTTTTCGAATGACAGCTTTTCAACACGCAATGCATCGCTACAAATTGTTTCCGAGGAAAAAGATGCAAAGATTAGTAGCAATAGAATAAATCTCATAAATAACTCTGATTCAATTCATCCTAAAAATAAAAGAAAAATATTAATTCCAAATAACCCTATTGGGGTATATTTTCGCATAAGAATAAAAATGGGAATAAAATGAGCTCAACTCTTGGGGAATAAAGTGGAGCACTACATCTCAATGAAATTTTTCATGAAACCTAGAATTGCTATTGTTAATAGCTTAAAATCGTAATTCAACTCATTTCAGTATTAGCATTTTCTTACTTTTAACATGACCTCTTTGTTTTAATTGATATGTGTAAACTCCGCTGCTTAATTTGGAAGAATTAAATTTAACTGTATACACACCCGGTTCTTTATACTCATTTATTACTAATGCTTCCAACTCGCCAAGTATATTATAAACTTTCATCGTTGTATGCGCCGCATCAGGTAAATTGTACTTTATAATGGTTTCAGAATTGAATGGATTAGGATAGTTTTGGTAAAGAACAAAGTCGTAATCAATTATTGGTTCATTTGTTGGAGGAGGGATATCTATTAAAAAGTTTTCGTTAAAGAAACTTTGCACTAACAAAGATTTATAAAATAGTGATTTGAGAGAAGTTGCTTGCGAGGTATCATATGAATGTATATATGCAACCCAAATCTCCGAAGGTTCGTTTTTATCTAATTGAAACGGACCAATTGTCGAATACACATACTGATCTGTTGAAAAATTATTCAACCATCCAGTATTATTAATTGGATCGCCGGTCCACCAAAATCTATAATCAAGAGTATCACAATTAATACTTCCTGCGAATCTTGAATAGCTAGGATTACATGTATTAAGAGGAGTATAGATATTATACCCTTTACTAAATTTTTCAAAGAAGTCTGATGCAGAGTAAAAACCGTCATGCATATATTCAAATATAACAGAGGTAATTGAAGAGACATTAACATTGGCATAAGCGGGCATATTATATGTGCCTAAATAACCATTATTTTTAGTCGCTTGAGTAATTGGAACGTCGGAGCTATCATAAAAATTGTTATTATTTGCATCGATATAAGTTACACCTGGTATTTGGTAAATAGGTGTTGCTAATATTTTAATGGCTAAAGAATTATATAGCTGTAAGTTTTCTTTATCTTGGTTATCGTATACATATGCCATATTACCTTCAGGAATGGTACCTAATAAATCATCGCTGTATTCAATTCCAGCATCAGGATCAGACCACACACAAAAGTATACTGAATCTATATGATCGGAATAAAGGCCTTTATTTGTTAATTCATATTTAACAAATATTACGTCTTCTAACTGGTGTTGGCTGTTTTTATTATATATAAATAATGATTGCCTTATTTCAATGCCCATTGGAAAAGAATCTTGAAAACGACGCGACTCCGATTTTTGCCCGTCATTATAAACGCACCATGAAAATATGTCGCCGTAGTTGTTTGGTCTGTCTTCATTTGAATCCCATAGTCCGTTAAGATTTTTATCTATTGGATTGTAAGTTCCGTTTTTATCTCCATCATAATATTGTGCGCCAAGCTCAACAGCATATTTCCATTCCTGCCAAGAATCACCGAATGGTTTGTCGTCAGAATATATACTATAGATTTTATTATTCCATGCGGTTTCAAGTATAGATTCAGTAGGTCCAGGTAACATTGTTTTTATAAGTTGTGAAGAAGCTTGAGCGGCAAATAAATATTCACTGTCGATTTTTCCAACTAAATAAAAACCGGCGCTAAACAAATCGGTGTTATTGCTAATTTCATTTTCAACTTCGATATGTGCAATTATCCCTGTGTTATCAATACTAAAGAAATATTTTTCGTTATCAAAGCTGAAGGTTTCGGTTCTATTTACTTGCGTTTGACTATGTAGTAGAATTGGCAAAAACGAGATTTTTATAAGTAGTAGAATGATTGAAATTGTTCTAAGCATAGAATAAATATGTGATAATGTTAATG
>JANQLA010000333.1 GCA_028280855.1 Melioribacteraceae bacterium | reverse complement strand
TCCGGGGTACCAAGAAGACCACCACTGAAGTCCGACGTATGCAAAAAACGCTCCAGAGCTTATTGCCAGGGTGCCGCCAAGGATTGGATTAAAGCTATCAGACGTTAGTACTGGAGTAAATTCGAAAACCCATTGCGGCAAGCTCTCTTTAATGCCCGTTATTCCTCCTACAGTAGGTATTTCCAGCACCAGCACTGCAAGAACTACACATCCTGCTATTGCAATTAAGAATTGCAGAGCATCAATTCTAGCAGTACCCAATAAGCCCGATGCCGAGGCATAAATCGAAATAATAATCATGCATAAAGCAACTAACAGGAAAGCATCAACTCCCGGGAAAGTAACCTGGAATATTTTTTCCATCGCCTTGTTAACCCAGGCTAAAACAATGCTGTTCATAAACAAACCAAGGTACAATGCCCTAAAACCTCTGAGCGCTGCAGCGGGCTTTCCCGAATAACGAAGCTCTACAAACTCAACATCAGTCATTATACCCGTCCTGCGCCACATCTTTGCAAAGAAGAAGACAGTAAGAATTCCGCCAATTGCCATGTTCCACCAAAGCCAATTTCCAGCAATCCCGTTTTTAGCAATTAGTTCGGTTACAGCAAGAGGTGTATCGGCGGCAAATGTTGTAGCGACCATTGCCGTACCTGCAAGCCACCAGGGCATATTTCTACCCGAAAGAAAAAATACAGTAGTATCTTTGCCTGCTTTTTTTGAATAATAAATTGCGATTGAAAATATTAGCGTGAAATAAGCTGTGATTACCAGCCAATCATATGTATGTAACGTCTCGAACATCAAACATCAGTTTCGTTTCTAACTGATATTATGCTTAAAAGTTTACCTACCAGCAACGTAGCAAAAACGCCTATTAATGTGTACCACGTCCAGGCAACCAGCTGCAAGGAGATTACCGTAATCATAATAAGTATACCGGCAGTAAAGCCAGCAAGGGCGTCTTCCTGCTTGGCTTTAGGTACAAATAATCCCAGCATAAAAGTACCAAGCAATCCGCCGTAGGTAAATGACGCGATACTAAGCGCAAGTTCGACAACAGCATCTGGAGAATTCATAAAAAGAATTGCAGAACCTACTAATAGCACCGCCCACATAATTGTAAAATATCGTGATATTTTTAGCTCTTCTTTTTCGGATGTCACTTTGCTAAGGGGTTTGTATAGGTCCAGCATTGTTGATGAAGATAAAGAGGACATAGAGCCCGCAAGAGTAGAAAGCGCAGCTGCAAACAGCCCTGCTATTATCAAACCCGACAATCCAACGGGAAGTGATTCGATTATAAAATAGGGAAAAATTTCATCGGCTTTTTGCAATCCTATTGTTTCCAAACTGTATGTGCCGTAATATAGGAATAAGAGTACGCCTACTAATAAAAATACAGCGAACTGCACAATAACTATTATTCCACTACCCACAATCGCCTTTTGGCTGTCTTTTAATTTCTTAATGGTTAGCAAACGCTGAACAATAAGCTGATCGGTTCCATGCGAAGCCATTGATAAAAAGGCGCCTCCGAAAATACCTCCGATAACTGTATAGGGTGTGGCAAAAAATTCTGAAAGTCCGCCATCGAATCCCCAGTTAAAAACCGATAACTTCTGCAAAGTGTCTTCAGTTGCAAACAAGTCCGTTAGCCCGCCTGGCAGATAATTCGACGCAAGGAAAACTATTGCAATTAGGGCACCACCTATGTATATAAACATTTGGACCACGTCAACCCATATTACCCCCCGAACTCCGCCTATGTATGTATAAAGTAAAGCAACAAGCGCAATTATAATTATTGCAGATGGGTAGCTTATGTCAAGCATTAATTTAAGCGGAATAGCAGTTGCAAATAATCTAACGCCGTCCGCCGCCATTCTTGTGAACATAAAAACGATTGATGAAAATGAACGGGTTTTACTACCAAACCTTGTTTCTAAATATGCATATGCCGTGCTTAGTTCGCCTTTATAATACGATGGCAAAAAGAAAACGGCAATCAAAATACGCCCTAACAGATAACCTATTGTAACTTGGAGAAAATTCATGTTAGTTAAGTAAGCCAAACCAGGTATTGATATAAAAGTTAGGGTACTTGTTTCGGCTGCAACAATTGAAAAACATACAGCCCACCAGGGAACGGACTTAGCACCCAAAAAATAATCGTTTACTGATTTTTGTTTGCCACCTTTTAGTATTCCAAGTAATGCAACACCAGCAAGGTAAATCGCTATAATTAAATAATCTAAAGTGCGGTCCACTATAGGAAGCCTATTAATTTGATAAGTCTTTTACAGCCGCATCAACCGTGTCACATATGGGCAGTATTCTGTCAAGCTGCGATATTTCGATTAATTTTCTAACATTTTTTGTTGGAGACGCCAAACGAATTTGTCCTTCTTCAGACTGTAAAATACGGTAAGCGAGCAATATCGCACTCAGCCCGGAACTATCACAGTAATCAACATCAGATAAATCCAGAACGAGTTTTTTAGAATCATCAGAATGCAGTAAAATTGTAAATTCACCTTTTACTAACCCGGCTATCTGTGAATCGAATCGTTTTTCATTTAGCTTAAAGACCGCTATATCGCCGGTCTTTTTTAATTCAAAATTAATATTTTCGTTCATTACAGTTACAATTTTATTCTAAACTTGGACAAAGTTTCTAAAACATGTTTAAGGAATTTAACAAATTTTCATAAGTTTTTTTAGTGTTAATTTCTTTTGGAATTTGAAAATTATAAAAGACATCCGAATTGGGAGCTTTACAGCCAACGGAGATTTCCGAATTACTATAGGCCGCAACGGCGTTAAAAAATCTATCAGGTGCGCCATTTAAATCTATCACAATATCAAAGCTTTTTTCAACCAGTAAATTCTTAAGCCTGGGTGAAGGTAGTTTCAGCTTAGTGAAATCATCTAATCCGAATGTAATATAATTAATATCTTTTAGGTTGCCCATCAGACTTACACGGTGCTCAGCTATAAATACAGATAATTCTTTAGCGCTTGCCCGTAAAAATTGAATTACGGAGGCCGCGTACCTAAGATCATTATCATCAACTGGCATAATCAATAAGATTCTTTCGGCTTTCTCAAAAAAATTATTAAAACTAATTTCTTTCGTTGGTCTTGAATTAATTAGCCGTTTGAGAACAACAGAAGCGATTTTATTTTTTATGGATTCAATCATAATGATTGACCGACCATATTAATAAATTGTTCTTCTTCAAGAATAGCAATACGAAGCTTTTTGGCTTTATCGTACTTTGACCCTGCGTTCTCACCGGCTACTACAAAATCCGTTTTTTTACTTACGCTCGATACAACTTTCCCCCCGTTTTTAAGGACAAGTTCTTTTGCCCTCTCTCGGGTCATTGAGTTTAGCGTACCTGTAAGCACAAACGTTTTTCCTACGAGCTTATTGCTTGATACAACTGTTTTAGCCTTTTCAAGCCTCAAACCGGCATCTCTTAATGCAGCGATTATTTGCAAGTTGTTTTCATTCTCAAAAAATCTAACAATGCTGCTGCTAATACTTGGACCTACTTCACTTACCTCCTCAATGTCATCAACCGCGGCGCTGCTTAAATTTTCCATCGATAGAAAATGGTCGGCAATTTTTGCTGCTGCTCCTGCGCCAACATATCTTATACCAATACCAAATAAAACTTTTTCGAAAATACGATTCTTACTTTCTTCTATAGCACCTAGAAGGTTATCAACTTTCTTTTCACCAAATCTATCAAGCTCAAGCAAAGCCTCCTTGTGCCGGCGCAATGTATATATATCAGCTATGGTAACCAGGTAGCCAAGATCAACCAATTGATCAATTATCGCTTCGCCCAACCCCTCAATATCCATAGCACCGCGCGAAGCAAAATGAATTATGCGTCCTTTAACCTGCGCATTACATTCGGTGTTCTCGCAGTAAATAGCAACTTCATTTTCCGGCTTATAAAGTTTGGTGTTGCACACAGGACATAGATCGGGAAACTCCGGCGTAGTGGACTTTTCGGGACGAAGTTCGAGATTCACTTCTACTATTTTGGGAATTACATCGCCACCTTTCTCTACAAATACCGTATCCCCTTCCCTTATATCTTTCCGTATTATTTCGTCCATGTTGTGCAACGTAGCCCTGCTAACCGTTGAGCCGGCAAGTAATATAGGTTCAAGTTCTGCAACCGGTGTAACGGCACCTGTTCTGCCAACCTGCCAGATTATTCTATTCAGCAATGTAGATTTTCGCTCGGCTTTAAATTTAAAAGCAGCCGCCCATCTGGGCGATTTAGCAATACTTCCAATTTTTTCCTGGAAAGCGATATTATCTACTTTTACAACTACACCGTCAATTTCATATGAAAGCTCGTGCCGTTTCTTTTCCCATAACCTGCAAAAGTTTAATACTTCGTTTATATCGCTGCAGACTTGATTATGTGGATTAACTTTGAATCCAAGATTGCCAATATAATTGAGATTATCAGAATGATGATCAAAATTGCTTTCCGGAGAAATCAAATAGTACAAGTAAATATCGAGCGGTCTTCCTGCAACAATACGCGGATCCTGAAGTTTCACAGTTCCGGCTGTTGAGTTTCGTGGATTTTTAAAAACCATCTCACCCGCAGCTTCTCTTGCTTCATTCAGTTTTTTAAATCCTTTAACATCCATAAAAATTTCACCACGTACTTCGAATTCACTGAAGATGTTAACGCCTTCATCTGTATTTAAAACCTGTAGAGGCAGACTTCGTATAGTTTTCACATTAGCGGTTATTTCTTCACCCTGTATTCCGTCTCCACGAGTTGCTGCACGAAACAGCTTTCCATTTACGTAAGTAATGCTTACGGAAACTCCGTCTATCTTCAGCTCGGCGACATAGCGTAATTTAGATTGTTCGTCAGAAGTAAGTTCTTTACGAATTCGTTTATCGAAAGCGAGAAGCTCTTCTTCATTGTATGTATTTGACAAACTAAGCATAGGGACAGTGTGCTGAACAGTTGGAAAAGACTTTGTTAAATCAGAACCGATTCTTTGAGTGGGTGATTCAGAGTTTGAATACTCGGGGTATTTATTTTCTAGTTCAAGCAGTTCAGTATATATTTTGTCATATTCAAAATCTGAAACGATTGGATCGGTTTTAACGTAGTAGTGATAGTTATACTTGCGAATTTTATCGCGAAGTCCAGTTATTTTTTTTTCAATTTCCGTCATTCGAGCTTTCAGCATTAATCCTCAAGTATCGTATACCGGTTGAATCGATTTCAACGCTCTTAATATCACCGACTTCACCTTGCAACTGAAGATCTTTTCCGTTCATTTCTAGGGCTACACCGCCGGCGTTACCGATTAGCAACTTAAATTTTGATTGAGCAGATATAACTTTAGCTTCATCCGGATTAAGAGTGAATTCGGTTTGATCTGTTCCGTCAATAAGTGCTCGTATCCATGTCCGAGCGATTGCAGTAATTCTCAGGTTCAGGCTGTCCGATTCTAAAATTTGTACCTGCTTTGTAGTTGTGTCGGGCTTAATAATCTCAAATCGAACAGGCTCGGTGTCCTCTAGTTCCGGTTCAATTCGAGTAACCGTTGATTTCTCTTTAACAATAGTATTGGATTTGTCAGTCAGAAAAACGAAGTATACTATTGCAGTTATAGCTATAAGTACAGCTCCTAATATTATAAACCGTTTATCAATTTTTTTTGAATTGTTAGAATTAGCTACCGGGGCTTTAACATACTCTGATGTAAAAACCACTTTTTTTTCACCATCTGTAGTTTCATCTTTACTCTCAGGTTCCGGTGGACTTTCATCAACATATTTACCCTCTTTTGAAAGTGAATACTTTTTAAGTGTTGTGTCTTCATCAAGTCCAACGTTCTTTGCATACGCTTTTATAAATGCACGTATATATACCTGGTCGATTATATGAAAATCTCCATCTTCAATTGCTTGTAAAAACTTGATGTCGATCCTTGTTTTTTGGTTTAGCATTTGAAGTGATAGATTACAGTCTTCTCTTGCTGTCTTTAGTTCCTCTGCAAACTTGTTTAATTGTGCGGTGCTCATTCCTTTATTCTAATAAATTATTTGATTCGTTTCAATTTAGCAGCAAAAGCGCCATCAATTTCATGAATATGCGGTAGTGTTTGTACACACTTATTTTCGTCAAGGAGTATTGGTTCAAATTTATCTTCGGCGCTTATCAATTCAAAGTCTGTATTTTTTTCTAGAAATTTGTTTACGACCATGATATTTTCTTCGGGTTCAATGGAGCATGTACTGTAAACCAAGTATCCGCCAACCTTTAAAAGTCGTGAACTGTTTTCGAGTAACTTAAGTTGCAGAGGATTCATTTTTCGAATATCGCCGAGATCACGTTTCCATTTGATATCGGGCTTTTTTGTAAGCGTACCTAAGCCGGAACAAGGCACATCCAATAGAATTCTATCGAACAGGTCATCCTTATACTCTGACGAATCCACTTCTTTAAAAGTAATATTTGAAACACCGAGCCGTTCCATATTTTTTTTAAGAATATTCATCCTGCTTTCGTATTTATCCAACGCAACCAGTTCACCTTCGTTGTTCATCAGGTTAGCAAGCAAGCCGGTTTTTCCTCCCGGAGATGCGCAAACATCAAGCACTCTTTGCCCCGGTTTTACATCAAGGAGATAACACGAAAGCCCCGTGCTTTCATCCTGAATCGAAAAGTAGCCTTTGCCAAAATATTCCCAGTCGGCAATATTTGTTAAATGGTGCAAACGAATAAAGTCCGGTAAGAACTTACCTTTGGAATAACGGAGCTGCACTTTTTCCAAAAGCTCTATGAGCTCGGCAGAAGTAGTTTTTAATGTATTTATTCGTAAAAACAGGTTTGGCTTGCTGTTATTTGCTTTCAAAAGCTTTTTGGTCATTTCCTCGCCGAACCTGTTGATCCATCGTTTTACTAGCCAGGACGGGTGAGAGTGGTAAGCACTTAAATAGCCAACACTTTCTTCTTCAGGGTCGGGATAACGGATTTTATCTTTACTTCGGATAATGTTGCGCAGCACTCCGTTAGTTAAATCCGCAGGCTTTTTGCCTTGCAGTTTTTTCACAAACTCTACCGCATCGTTAACTGCCGCGTAGTCGGGAACTCTATCCAAAAACAATATCTGGTACAAAGCAACACGCATCGCGTTTTTAACATTTGGAATACACTTTGAGAATTGTCCCTTGTAAAATCCGTTTAATATCCAATCGATTCTGCCTAAATACCGGATAACACCGTGAACAATTTCAAAAAGTAACGCCTTATCATTTCCTTTCAGTTCAGAGTTCTTTATTTCGATTTCAAGCATTTTGTCTAAGTACGCATCGGTTCTATCAATACGGTTAAGTATTTTTACTGCAAGTCCTCTAACGCCTTCATACAAGTTTAATTCACCGTAAGCATTCGCGGAATTCATTTAGATCCTTTCGGGAAAACAGTATTTGAGTAAAAATAAGTTATTAAGATAATTAGTAATAGATTGATAATCCAAAAAAATGGAGTACACCTTTTGCACGGCATAAAAAAAGCCGCAACATGAGCGGCTTTTGATGGGATAAACTAAATTTTATTTTTTGAGTCCGTATTTTTTATTGAATCTTTCAACACGACCGGTTGAATCAAGCATCTTTTGCTTACCGGTAAAGAAAGGATGAGATTTGTCGGATATCTCTAATTTAACTAGCGGATAAGTATTTCCATCTTCCCACTCAATAGTTTCGCTTGTTTGCACAGCTGATCTGGTTAAAAATGCATAGTCAACGGACATATCCTTGAAAACAACGGGCCTGTAATTCGAGGGATGAATACCTTTTTTCATTATTAATTCCTAATTAGTAAAATCTTAGCTCGGAAATATAAACAATATTCATAAAAATTTCAACAAATCACGACTATTATTCGATTTGCAACTTTTTATTGAGAGAATTTCTGAAGCTTTTGTTTCTTAGCGAATCAATAGTTTTTTTTGCCGACTGATTACCTGTGAAAAAACCTTCGAAATAAATTCTGTTCGGGTCTCCAGTTCCTGCCAATACCCTGCTGCTATTGTCTCTGGCGGTTGTTGCATCCACGCTTCTCATTCTCGCATCAAGGTTGAAAGATCTATCGGGAAACGGGAAATCTTCTTGGGCAACGGTAATAACATCGTTATCCTGAAGGATAAGTCGCCTGGTTTGAATAACGCCTTCAACGGATTCAGAAGCATAGTTTTCCGCAGGTTTATTCATATTATCGGCAACAACAAATTCCTTCGGAGTTGAAACTGAGCTGCCATTTTCAGCGACTTCAGATCTTACTTCAGGAATGGCTGCAAACGGATTTTCTACTTCAGTAGTTTGGTTTTGCGTAATCACGAAAACCAGCGTTGCAGCGGCGCCAACGGCGATTGCAGGTTTAAGAAAACCAAAGAGCGAATATTTTTCCCTTTTTAGTAACTTTGAATCAAACTGCTTATTATGAATACGAGTCATCAAGTTGTATTCAAAGTTATCTTCGGCTTTTATCTTTGGCAATTCTTTAAGCACGGCTCTTAGCTCTTGGAATTGGCTTTCTTCTTCATTGTAGAAGTTGTTACTCATAGGCTATTCTCGGTGAATATTCTTTAATAATTTTTGTAGTTGCGCTCTTCCTCTGTTTATTCTTGATTTAACTGTTCCGATTGATAAGTCGGTAATCTCGGCGATTTCTTCGTAAGAAAAACCCTGAATATCACGAAGCAAAACAACCTCACGGTAAACCGGCTTAACACGCAATAAGGCTCGTTGAATCTTTTCGCCTTTTATGCTGCTATCGGTTGAAACATCCGGTGCAAAGAACTTTTTATCTTCAATCTGCAAAGTGTATTCTTCGTCATCATTATGAAGAGAAAGTATTGTTCTTCTCTTCCGTCTTTTCAATTCATTCTTCGCAAGATTTCCAGCTATAGTGTAAATCCACGTTGAAAATTTTGCGAATGATTTGTAGGAATCTTTATTCAGGTAAAATTTTATCATTGTATCCTGAACAATATCCGTGCTTACATCTTTATTCCCGACAAACCTATAAACAAAATTCGTTAACGGATCTTTAAAGCGCTTAACAAGAATTTCATAAGCTTCGATTGTGTCGTTATCCTGAAATTCTTTTATCAGTTCTTCATCTGTAAGAGCAAACAGGTCTTTTTTCAATGGATTTTATACCTAAGGTAAATTGAATTTGTTTCAGCTAAATATGGAAAATTTGACAAATAATTTACTGTAAAATAAAAAATTATTTGAGCATACGTGTGATTAAAATTGTAATCAGGGTTTTACTATCCATGGAAGTTGTTTTAATTGTTTTATCGGCCCATAAGAGCGCCTCGGAAGCAATGTAAAGCCTTTCAAAATTTCTCAGGTATTTCGCCTTTAGACAATTTTTATAATAAAAGTACGAAACATTAGCTTCTTTCGAGGCGTTATATTCTGATTTTTTTTTCCGGGATAGTTCGAGTGAACGGGTGATTGTATTTACAAACTTGGATAGCATAGTAGTTATATATACAGCTTCATTGCCGTTTGAAACAAGGTTATAAGCAATATGAATAGATTTTGATTTATTTCCCGCCCCTATAGCATCCTGCAAATTAAATATATTATATTCTTTTGTAACGGATGTCAGTTTTTGAATAGTCTCAGGAGTAATTTCGTCACCTTTATTCAGGTAATTCGAAAACTTGAGCAAGTTCATTTCAACCAGCGCTTTGCTTTCACCAATAAGATCAACCAGGCTCCAGGCGTTATCCTGCGAAATTAACAATTCCAATTTCTTGCATTCGCGTATTATCCAATTAATTAGCTCAATTCCTTTTAATTCATGTGCTTCAAATAAAAAGTTCTGTTTCGCTAAAGTTTTATACGGTTCTCTTTTCAGATCAAGTTTCTTACCGGATTGTGTTATTACCAGTATTGTAAACTCGGCAGGGTTTTCAACATAGGAAAAA
>JANQLA010000319.1 GCA_028280855.1 Melioribacteraceae bacterium | reverse complement strand
ATAGGTGAAGAATACCAGCTGTCAATCTTTTTTGCCGTCATGATATTTGCTTTTGAAGTAATCCCGGGAATAATCATTTATAAAAAGTGGAAAAGAGTTTATAATGACTAAACAATTCGATCATCAAAAAATCGATATTATTCTTCATTCCCGGATCCGCTTAGCAATTATGGCCGCGCTTGCTACGGTTGATGAAATGGATTTTTTGGCTCTGCTTGAGGAAGTAAATACAACAAAGGGAAATTTAAGCGTTCACATGAGCAAGCTTGAGAATGCAAAGTATATAAAAATCGATAAAAAGTTTGTTAGCAAGAAGCCGGTTACTTCCTGTAAAATTACTAAAAAGGGACTACAGTCGTTCCGGGAATATCTTGACCTGGTCGGGGAATTTGCAAAGAATACAAAATAAATTTGAATCAATATATAGGAGGGTAAACTATGAGACTCATTACTATCGCTCAAACCGTCATTTTTTTATTCATGCTTTCCAGTTTTTCGAATTCGCAACAAGCACAATCAATATTAGACAAAGAATATAATTTAGCCGGTGAACGCACCAAAGAGGAGCAGTATTTTATTATGGAAACAGCAGTTACCAATTACTCTTTGGATGGAAAAATAACAGGTCGCGACTTCTTTAATCTATATCTAATGTGCTCCCCATTAAAGGAAAGTTCAGCAAGTGCATATAAATACACTTGTGAAAAATTTACGGTTAAGAAAGGTGATTCACAGGAAGTCCGCATACCCGGCCTTAATAATTGGCCATACATTTTTGATAAGAGTACGGCCGGAATTGATGATAAAGGGCAGGTCTTTGGAATTGACCACAGCAAATTTGATAATCTCAAAGATAATTTTGATCAACCTATTCCGCCAAGTGAAACCTATTTAATTTATAATGCTTTCATTGACTTCCACGCTTTTTGCAATGTATTCGCAGAGCCGACGACTATCGACGGCACGGGTATCCAAAACCTGAGCAAAATTAATGATTCCATAGTACATGCGGCTGCCTTTACCAAAGCCCCGGTCAACCTGGGAAAAAATGTAAAAAAGGGATCATATTATGAAAACGGGGAAGTAACGCTAGCCTTTATCGGCCTAGGCAAAGTGAACGATAACGAATGTGCGCTGATACAATTCGATTCCGGTGAAGGATCTTTTAAAATGAGAATGACGCCTATGCCAAACATGGATATATCAACCACGGGTGCATCGCACTATAAAGGAAATATTTATATTAATATGAAATCGTTTTGGGTTGAAAAGGTAGTGATGGATGAATTTGTTTTATCCGAAACTACGCTTCCGGTTCCACCCAATAAAATTAACATCGTAACTGAGCGAAAAGTTGTTATTTCCAACGTAAGCAAAGAACATTTTATAAATAGTTTGTAATCTGCTTTTGCGAAGTCGCTATTGCTTTGGAGCTTATGAGCCTTCAAATTTTATGAGTGAGAAAATCCAAATGTTTGCAGCTTTGTATAATACTTCAGTAGTAGCGTTAACCGGCAGGGCGAAGTCAGTTATTGTCTGCTAAAAAAATGCGCATAGATTAAATGTCTTTTTTGAATTATCTTTATAATGGCTAAAATAAGCGGGAAGCAATAGATGGGTGTTCCAGCAAAAAAATACGTTTACCCTTATATTTCAAGTAACCCTGATATTTCCAACGGTGAACCGTTAATAGACGGAACAAGAATCACAGTTCGTACAATTGCCGGCTATTACCAAATGGGAATGAATGTCGATGAAATACTATCCAGCCTTTCGCATCTTAAAGCATCTCAAGTGCACTCAGCATTAGCATACTATTTTGATCATCAATATGAAATTGATGAGTTACTAAAAGAAAATAATGATATAGATTACTGGAAAACTCAGGTTAGAAATTCTCCGGGTAACTAGGGAAATTAGTTGGAAAAAATTTCGCTACTGTTGGATGAAGATGTTCAATTATCATTAGGGTCCGCACTCAGAAGAAGAGGATTTGACGTAATCCACGCCCAAGAATTGGATCGTAAAGGAATTCCGGATTCAGAACAATTATCTTTTGCAGTGAAAAATGAGAGGTGCATTTTTAGCTATAATGTAAAAGACTTTGTCCTATTGCACAATGATTACGTTGAATTAGAAAAAAAACACTGGGGAATTATAATTTCAAAACAAATTCCTTTAGGTGAAACTTTTAGAAAACTTCTTATATTCTTCCAACAAAATTCGAAAGATTCGATGAGAAATAAGTTGAAATTTCTCTAACACACCGTTTTTCTTTTTTCCTAAACCAATTCGCCTAAATTCATAACATTGACTATTAATTCGAAGCCTTTAAACCAACTCAACATACTTCGACTCGTTGATCACATCAGTCGGGCTTGTGCCGAAACGCTCTTTAAACTTGGATGAAAAGTATGCTGGGTTATTCATGCCGACTTCGTAGCATACCTCCTTTACCGTTGTGAATTTGCGCTGCTGTAAAATCTGGTGGGCTCTCTGCAGCCTGATTTCACGTATGAACGCATTCGGTGTAAATCCGCTGTGCCTTTTAAGCAGTCTTTCAAGCTGCCTGATACTGTATGACATATGTTCGGCAAGCTTATCAACGGTGAATTCCGTGTCGTCAATATTTTCCAATACAAAGTTGTTGGCGGTTTTCAGTAACTCCTCTTCGGCAGATATTTGATTATCACTTTCGGATTCCTGCGGGTTCTCATCCAGGAATTTATTGCGTTCAAGCTTGTTAATAATTAAGTTGTTTACCCTGGCGAAAAGCTCTTTTGAGTTAAACGGCTTCGTTATATAATCGTCAACACCTAATTTGAATCCGTGTATTTTATCTTCAGCAAGCGTCCGGGCCGTAAGCATTACAAATGGTATTTTAATCCACTCTTTATTCATTCGGACTTTTTCGCGGAATTCGAAGCCATCCATATTAGGCATCATGATGTCGGAGATAATTATATCGACTTTCTGCTCATTCAATATTTCCAATCCTTCTTTACCGTCGGGCGCTGCAATACATGAATAATCCTTTGATAAAATTTCGTCCAGGTACCTGCTCATTTCCAGGTCGTCTTCAACAATAAGTAACTTCGGTTTTTGCCCGTCAATCAAAACTGTTGGAAATTTGTCATCGGCAGCCGGGGAAGTCTGCGGAATCTCATCCTCTTTGAGAATCACTTTCGAATCCGTTATCTCCAGCGGAATACTTAAAATAAAATTGCTGCCTTGGCCGGGTTTACTTTCCACGGAAATTCCGCCGCCCAAAAGTTTTGCGTATTCATTTGCCAGCGTTAATCCCAGGCCTGTTCCGCCCGTTTCAGTGGAATCTTTTTGAGCCGATTGATAGTAACGGTTAAATATATTCGGCAGGTCATCCAGATGAATACCCTTTCCGGAGTCCTTAACCGAGAAATGAAACATTTCATTTTCCGATGTCACGGATAGTAAAACCGTTCCACCGGTTAATGAAAACTTGAATGCGTTCAGGATAAGGTTGTTTAGTATTTTTTCGAACTTTTCTACGTCAATCAATACTGTAAGGGTGTTGTCTGGTTTATAGTCGAAAGTTATTTCAATTTTTCTGTATTGCGCAATTGATTGGTATGAATATAAAATTCTCTTTGTTAAGTGAAACAATGAAACAGGAACTTTGTGCAAATCCATTTTACCGGATTCTAATTTTGATAAATCTAAAATCTCGTTAACTCGTTCAAGTAATTTTTTACTATTGGAATACGCCAATTTTAATTCAGCATTGTAAGGACTATCCGCCGTGCGCTCAGAAAGGTTTTGAAGCGGAGCCATTATTAAAGTTAACGGGTTCCGCATCTCATGCGATATGTTACTGAAGAACCTGCTTTTTGTTTCGTCTAGGGATTTCAATTTTTTATTTAGGTGTTTTCTTCGTCTAACTTCGGAATAAGCAAGCACCGCAATAACAAGGAATAATACCGCTACTATTGCTGTTGCATAATTTATAGTTTTTTGTTCCGAAAGTTCTGCCGCCTGCAAACCGAGTGCAGCTTCCTGCTCTTTTACTTTATATTCGGTTTCAAGCTCGGTCAATATCTTTTGATTGCGTTCATCGTACAAACTGTCCTGCAATATATCGTGCCGCCTTTGGAATTCGAATGCTTGTTTGTAATTACCAAGCGCTTCATAAGTTTCGGCAAGTACATTAAGATTTTGTGCAAGCTGGAATTGACTGTCGAGCTCTTCGAATCTTTCGAGGGATTTTTGAAGGTAGCTTAATGATATGGTTCGCTGACCGCTGTAGGAGTATGCCTGTCCAAGGTTAAAATTACAGAGAGCGATCATTGTTGGAATATTTACTTCTTCGGCAATTGATAAAGCGGCTTGAGCATAGCTTATCGCTTTCTCAAACTCATTTAATCCAAGATAAGCCTGGGCAAGCACGTTGTTGGTTTCCATCACTGCAGGTTTTATATGAACACGGTCGTTTAATTCATAAGCTTTTAATCCATACTTAAGGGCCTTTGAGTGGTTTGCTTTCTTTATGTAAATGCTTCCCATGCTGTTATAGCAGTAGTGAAGCTGCGACGGCTTGCCGCGGCTGCGTTCAATTAATTCTGCCGCTTTTTCAAAATATTCAAGCGACTTGTCCAGTTCATCCCTTATTGAATACAGGTTGCCGAAGTTCAAAAGTGAGTTTATCCGGTAACGGGTATTGTTGGTTTTCAACGCCAAATCATACGCCTCGAACAGCAGGGCGAGTGATTTATCGAAACTTCCCCGGTACATCTCCAGTCCTTGCAGGTTGAGTTTTATACGTATCATTAAAGAGGAATCACCCGAAGCCTCTGCAAAATTGTAAGCCGAATCAAGAACTGTTTCGGAAGAATCGAACTGCTCTTTAATCATTAGGCAGTAGCCTATTTCATCCATTGTTTTGGCTATACCGTTATCATCCTGAATGGAAACGTAAACGTTTTTTGAATTCGCAAATTTCTCAATTGCATTATCAAACATTCCCTTGTACACGGATATTTTCCCCAGCAGCCATAAGCTTTGTGCTTCGCCTTCCGCGTAGTTTTGAATTTTACTTTCGGATAACGCCTTCTCTGCGTAATGCTCTGAGCTATCCAGGTTCATTCTAAGATACGCCAGGCTAAGTTTATTCATTACCTGAATTTCTATTGTTTGGCTTGCGGCTTCATTTAGCTCGGAATAAAGTTCTTCAATACTTTGAGACAACGAGACGTTTACGTATAAGAATAATAAACAAAGGATGTATATCGTTTTCCTCATAACCGTTCTCATTTATTATTAAAAATAATACAAGGAAAAAATTAACCCAGATTATGCTTTCGCATGAAGTCAATTTCAGTAACTAAATCATGCACAAGTATTTGTAAATATTTTCTATTTTACGTTTCCTAATGCATAATTCGGGGTTAACCTGCTAATTCACAGTTACCGTATTAGAGATTTATTTTAACGAAAAACTAAATATCCGTGATACAGGATAGAATGTCGTCTAAGTTCTTAATGCGCCCTTAAACACGACCGCAAGTTGTCAATATTTAACTCCTTATTCAATGTTTTTCATCACAATCGGTTTATAAAACAAAGCATGTCGCATTTCTTATAACATGTGGCGGAAATGAGAAACCCAATTTTGTAATCAAAAATTATTTTCAGCGTAGAAAAGAATAGGATGGTAAACAATAAAAATCTGTCACTTTTAGATATATAATAGATTAGGATAGGAGGGAGCAATATGAAAAAAAAACTTTAATTCTTAAGTGATTTTGTGGTGAGGAAAATTGCAAAAAATGATTAGATAATGAGCATTTCCGGCTTTGTACAAAACTGCAAGCCGGGAATAAGGAGGAGCAAAAATGAAAAGAATAATAACTTTATTTATAGTGTTAACTTCAACTCTTTTTCCACAAGACTCACAATGGGTTGAACAAACCGTTCCGTTTGAAACCGGGATGTTAAATGCCGTAACATATGTTGATCCCGTTTTGGGTTGGGCAGTGGGCAGAAATGATGATAACAGCACAGCAGCTATTATTAAAACAACAAATGCCGGAGAGGAATGGATACTTCAGGAAAGTGGTTTAAATGGCGATCTAACTTCTGTCTATATGATTAATGAAAATACCGGCTATACCGTTGGCCAGAATTATGATAACGGCTATCCTGCAATGCTTTACACTACCGATGGCGGTGATAACTGGCAAAGCGTAGCTCTGCCGGAAATTCATGGAGGGCTTAACGATATTAAATTCATAGATGAAAAAAAGGGAATCGCGGTGGGGGACAATCTTGATGACGGGACTATATTAATTTTTTACACAACCGATGGTACAACCTGGCAGGAGGCATCGGTACCGGGAATAGATGCTATGCTGCAAACCGTAACTTTTAGCGATGATAATACCGCTTTTGCTGTTGGAACGTATTGGGCAACAGAGGTCCCTTATATTTTTCGTTCCACAGACGGCGGAGCAACATGGGCTGAATTATCTCACCCTATAACAACCGGTTCGTTTATGGATGTCGTTTTCGATGAACCTGATATTGGCTGGATTCTTGGAAGTAATCTCGATGAATTGCTAATCCTTCAAACAACAAATGGCGGAGATGATTGGTACGGTGTTGAAATTCAGTATAGAAATAAAAAGACTTTAAAAATTTCATCAACTTCAGCGCCTGAAAAGAAAACGGCGGCGTCAATTTTGGCAGCATACCAAGCGAATCCGGATGATGAAATGGCCAAGTATGCTTTTTTCGCTTTAATCCAGGCGAATAGTACTTTACTAGCCTCATTTGGAATAACTCTGGATGATTTCACTGCTGAGGAAACATCAACTGATGAAGTGCCTATAACCACAACCGGGTTAAAACCAGAAATGGGCTCTCAAACAGACGATACCGGAACATCTTTAGGTAGTCTGGAAATTATTGGATTAGAAAATGAAAAACCAAAGGTAACAAAATATTGGGCATGGCCTTTTATAATAACTCAAAATGATTGTGTAATTAGAATTGATATGAAACAATTTGAAGGAAAGGCAAAGTTATCTGTTTCTTCTATTCTTGGGAATGTTTTAGTTATAAACGGATGGCCAACTAAAATAGAAATTAAAGATATTTGTAAATTAATTGTTTCTGGTTATAAAGGAGATTCACCAATTTTAGCAGAGGATATTTGGCTCGATCTGAGTGAACTAAATAAATCAAATTTTCCGGATATTCCAATTGAAATCCATAGTGGATACTTACAAGAACAAGTAACAATAAATGGTCCATTCAATTTGTGGACAAATGTAATATATAGTGATTCACACACATGGTCACAGCTGGGGACAAATGATGATAAAACAATCATTCCTCAAAATTCCGGTGAAAGTAACAGAGAAATTGAACATGAAGACGCTGGAGGAAGCGATAGCTATGATTTTATAGAAAGAACGGATCAGCCACAGCATAAAAAATTTTCTGAAATGGAAATTCAGTCAACAAGTATTACAAGACTTAAGGATTTTGAGGGTAATGATACCTTAAATTTTAGTCAATATAATGAACCTGTCACATTTGACCTTGATCTAATGGATGTTGCGCAATTGATTTCTGATGATGATACAATTATTATATCCGGCCAATTCGAAAATTATATCGGCGGTTTCGCGAACGATGTAATTCGGGTAAAACCGCTTAACGTAACCCGTTTCATTGACGGCGGCGAAGGTAATGGAAATGATACTTTAATTGTTGACTGCGGTGATCTCGAAGCAGTTGACGACGGAACTCAAATTACCATAGAAGGATACGAGCCAATAAGTTATTCAAACTTTGAGGTTGTAATAATTTCAAATACATCAGCACATATTGACGAAGGACATTTAGCAATTACGACTAACGGCGGCAATTTGGCAGTAGGACGGGATGCCGAAGGATACACATTAATAAACGGTATAAGGGCAACAGATGAAAATGGAAATTTTATAAATGCCGATGATGTATTGAATTTAGAAATTCACAATTCAGAGGATGATAATAACACTATCGACATAGTGAATGTAAGCAGCGATAATTTTCCTCAATTACCGCCGAATGATTTTACAAATCAAAGCATAACCGTATTACTTGGAGACGGAAATGAAATGGTTCAATCCGGAGGTGATTTAGGCGCCACTGTCTTCGGCGGCGGAGGTGACGATTACATCCACTTTTCATCCCCTGATCTCACAAATGTTATTTCACTACCATGGGTAGTTTTCGACGGAGGAAATGGAAACGATGAGTTGAAAGCAGATTTTTATTTAAATAATCCCAAGCCAATTCTTTATCTAGATGGCGGTGAAGGTGATGATAATTATAATTTAGTTAGTCTTTCAGCTCCAGCAAACAGAGAAGGTTATCAGAATTATTCAAATAATATAATTAAGCTTACCGCCTCCGATGCCGATACTCTAACCGATGAATCCGGTTCCGATACAATTAACTTAAGCGGGCACAACATGAAGCATCACATTCATCTTGATCTTACAGGTGAAGCCCAAATGGTTGATGAAACCGGTTGGATGATTGCATTAAAAGGTCAATTTGAAAACTATAAAGGAGGGCCTTCAAGCGATTTGGTTATAGCGGGTCCGTTAAATGTTGCCCGCTTTATTGATGGCGGTCAGGGTGAAGGAGATACTTTGATTGTCGATTGCGGCGGACTGGAAGCGGTTGACGACGGAACTAAAATTACCATAGCTGGTTTTGAGCCGATTGAATATAATGAAATAGAACATGTTGTCCTGCTGAATGTTACTTCTGTTGAACAGGAGGATTTAGATGTTCCAACAGAATTTGTGTTATATCAAAACTATCCAAATCCTTTTAACCCTGTCACAAACATTCGATACTCATTGCCGGTGGCGGGCCCGAGTCTTGAAGGGCCAGATAAACTCCGCCAGGGACAACACGTATTATTAAAAATCTACGACATCCTCGGAAATAATGTAGCAACATTGGTTAATGAGATCAAGAAACCTGGTAGTTATAAAGTAACATTTAACGCAGGTTCGCTGTCAAGTGGAGCGTATCTCTATCGCCTTACTGCGGGTGAATTCAAACAAACTAGAAAATTACTACTCATTAAGTAGCGGCTGTCTTTCAGGGAAAGGGGAGAATTATTATTTAGTTTTCTCCTTCCAGTTTATCAATTTCATCTGTAATGAATAGTTCAAATAAAAAGTTTTTAGTGGATCAAAAAACACTCCCTGACAAGAAAGCTGTAATAATAGTTCAAAAAATAGAATTTTCTCGTCTAGGTGTGGATTTCAACAACTTAACGAGATGCGAATATTGGAATTTACTGGATAAACAGAATTTATCCATGTTTATCACTTTTAAACACATAACCGCAAAATGTCGTTTTTACAATAACATCTGACGAATTCGAGAAAGCCGTTTTTAAAAGCGGAGATTATTTTTGAGTCAGGTAATTCAAAAAAATAAACCGAGGGGAGGTTATGATGAAAATACAAATAATTTTACTTGTAATATTTTTATCGGTTTTTTCAGTGCTGAATGCTCAGATTTTTACACGAACCTGGACGGGTGCAGAAGATAACAATTATGATAATCCTAACAATTGGGATCCAAAGGGAAGACCAGGATTGGGTGAAAAAATAATAATTCCCCAAAACTCCCCTAAATGTATAGTCACCAGTACAACATTTTTTTTAGCAAAGTATCCTGATGAAATTGTCAATTCCGGAACCATAGAAAGTGCTTCAGGATTTCATCTCCAAAAATTTACCAACACAGAAACCGGGATAGTAAAAATGTCCTCTGGCAGTATGAGATCTAAAGAATTTATTAATTCCGGAACTTTTGAATTTGACGGAAATAATTTTTACATAAATAATTTTAAGAATTTAGATTCCGGTAAAGTAAAAATTACAAGCCCGATTACAGAATTTAAAGGATGGGAAGGTTTTGGAGAAACCGGAGTAACAGAATTTTACAATACAGGTACAATTACCGGAGAAGGTTTTATTAAAATTATAGGAGAAACAGGCACCGGCACGAATATGTATATCGGCGGCTCTTTAGATGCTGCTTATTCCATCGATATTAAAGGATTCGAAACAATCGAAATCGGTGTCGGAGGAAAAATGTCTGCTGGTATGTCAATCGATATATGGAATTCTACTACTAATGACAACGATATTAATGCTGTTGTAAATGGCGGGCTATTAAGTGCAAATGGAGAGATATCCATCAGTACAAACGTATTTCGCAATGATCACTCAGGCAGAATCGTCACAGCAAATGCAAAACCAGGTGAAGAAGATGTTAAGGGAATTAAAAGGAAAATTACTCTTGCATGTAACTCAGGATATAATGGAGGAGTGGTAAAAACCGGAGACGGATCCAGTGGAGGAGGTATATATATTGATGATATTTCAACAGCTAAAAACGGCCACTTTATAAGTGAAGGGCCAATAATAGCCGGAATGTTAACTGACGGTGGTGATCCATCACATCCCGATGCAAAAGTAGTGATATTCATGGATACCTTTACAAATCATGACGTATTTTTTCTTGCTAATCGTGAAACGACTTTTACAGGTAGTTACGCAAGAAATAATCATAGTATTCGGGGACTTAACCGCACCGCAATGAGCAATATTAATAAAAAATCACATACTAATTCTAAAAATGCTTACGGAGAACTCACATTTAATTGCGGTTCTTTAAT
>JANQLA010000223.1 GCA_028280855.1 Melioribacteraceae bacterium | reverse complement strand
TTCAATGCGTTCGCGTGCAGTTAATTTGTCCTTTGTATGCTGCTTGTCGATTAACTTTTGTCCGCCGCCAAGCTCGGTTTTTTTTCGAATGTCGTTGATTTTGCGGATAAGATTTTTCTGGAAATCTTCGCGTGAATAGAATGCTTCGTTTTTGTTTAGTGTGCTGCCGATTTTATTCATTTGTGTAACTACTCTTTCACAAGATTGCGGGCAATTATCATTTTGTGTACTTCGGATGTTCCTTCTCCGATAGTAAGCAATTTTACATCACGGTAAAATTTTTCGACAGGGTAATCTTTAGTAAAACCGTACCCACCGAATATCTGTACAGCTTCATTCGTAGCTTTGGTCGCAATTTCGCTTGCAAATAATTTTGCGATTGAGGCTTCTTTGTTGATTGGTTCCCCTGCATCTTTCATGGCTGCGGCTTTATATGTCATCAATCGAGCAGCCTCAAGCTCAGTTGCCATTTCGGAAAGTTTGAACTGGATCCCCTGGAAATCAAAAATGGGACGATTAAATTGTTTTCTTTCCATTGAATAAGCCAGTGAGTTTTCAAGGCATCCCTGCGCCAAGCCAACGCTCAAAGCGGCTATGGAAATTCTTCCGCCTTCAAGAATTTGCATGGACTGAACAAACCCTTCGCCTTCGTTGCCAATCATATTTTCAGCAGGTATTCTACAGTTCTCAAAATGAAGCTGGGTTGTTTCGCTTGCCCTCATGCCAAGTTTGTTTTCCTTTTTTCCCGTGGTAAACCCAGGCGTTCCTTTTTCAACTATAAATGCAGAGATTCCTTTTTTCTGTTTCTCCTTGTCGGTAATTGCCATTATTACTGCAACTTCTCCAACACCGCCGTGAGTAATAAAATTTTTCGATCCGTTTAAAACATATTCATCACCGTCTTTTACAGCCACAGTTTGAAGAGCTGCAGCATCTGTACCAGAACCGGGCTCGGTTAAACCCCAAGCACCGATTTTTTTACCAGAAGCCAGATCAGGCAAATAATCTTTTTTAAGCTCATCATTCGCAAAAAGATTTATATGATTTACACATAAGCCGTTATGTGCGGCAACAGACAGGGAAACTGAAGGATCTATTCGAGCGAGCTCTTCGACTACGAGCGAGTATTCAACATAGCCTAATCCTGCACCTCCGTATTTTTCCGGTACAAGGATTCCCATAAAACCAAGCTCACCAAGCTGCTGTATTAACTCCAAAGGAAATTCCTGTTTCTCGTCGTAATCCATTACAACCGGTTTGATTTTGGTTTCAGCAAAATCACGAATTGTTTGCTTAATTATTTGCTGACCGTCATTTAATGAAATTGTGAATCCGTTATCAATTGCCGACATCAACCTCCTTATTATTAGTTAGATTCTTAAATATATAATTTGCGATTTGGACAGGAGAACTAATTTGATCCGGCAATGTATCCAAATCCTTGAACCCGTAATTAAATTCTTTGGACTTTATTGTTAGTTTAACTTTCTCAAGCACAATATCCTCGATACGTTTCTTTGTCTGCTTTAACCTATTTAAAGAAAGTTCGTTCGTCTCCGTTAAAAACATGCGATGTTTATCAATCATTTCGGCAATAGTCTCTATGCCTTTATTTTCGGAAGCTATTGTTTGCAGTACTTCGGGTATCCAATCATTTTCAGTATGAAATTTTAATTGAAGCATACTTTTCAATGATGAAATTGCAGTTTCAGCACCGGGTCTGTCCGATTTATTCAAAGCAAATATATCGCCGATTTCCATCAGTCCTGCTTTAAGGGCTTGTATTGAATCGCCTGATTCAGGTACAAGTGTAACTACTGTTGTATCAGCCGCTTCAACAATGTCAAGTTCCGATTGCCCAACGCCGACAGTTTCATAGATAACATAATCGTAACCGGCCGCATCGAGAACATCGCCGGCGTCAACCGCTTTACGGCTTAGCCCGCCAAGGCTGCCTCGCGAAGCCATGCTTCTTATAAAAACTCCGTCATTCATTCCGATTTCAGTCATTCGAACCCTGTCGCCTAATAAGGCGCCGCCGGTAAAAGGGCTAGTGGGATCAATAGCTACAATACCCACAGTTTTATTTTGTGAAGCGTACAATTTTGTAAGCTGGTTGGTTATGGTTGATTTGCCGGCACCGGGCGGGCCTGTTATACCGATGCGATAAGCATTGCCTGTTTTACTGAAGATTTGAGAAATCAATTCTTCACTTTTTTGGTTGTCATTTTCAATTAACGAGATAACCCGAGATACTATTCGTTTGTTTCCGTGGGAAAGGTTTTCTAGTAACGATTCGTTAGACATAAAGTTCGAACTGGTCTCCGAGTTTAAATAACTAAATCAACGACTATTTTATTGGTTAACATAGAACTGCAAAAATATTTTCAATATTATGATTGCTAATCTAAGTACAACTTATTTTTCAAAATATAGTCTTTTACAACATCAGGAACAAGCGAGTCGACGGGTAATTTATTTTTGACTCGTTCACGGATAATCGTAGAAGATATGTCTATTGTTGGGGTATTTACATATGTAGCGCTTTGCATAAATTCATTGCTCTTTTCAGTATTATCAATAGATCGTTTCATAACAACTACATTTGCAATAGCCATAATTTCATCAGGGCATTTCCATTTATCGAACTCAACCATATTGTCATAGCCGATTATCAAATCTATCTCATCGTAAAGCTGTTGAAAGTGCTTCAATGTATCAATTGTGTATGACACCCCTTTTTTGTCTATTTCAAATAACGAGATATCAAAATAGTGTAAGTCACTTGTAGCATATTTAAGCATTGCAATTCTGTGCTTTTCGTCCGAAGATTTAGAGTCTAATTTGAAAGGGGAGATATACGCCGGCACAAGGTATACCTTTTCAAGATCTCTCTGTTCAAGTACACTACTAACTGTTATTAAGTGACCGTTGTGAACGGGATCAAATGAGCCGCCGTATATTCCAATTCTTTTCAATTGTTTTCTCATTCTTCTTTTGGAATTAATGAGTTTAACTCTTCGCGAAGATAATTTATTTCTTTTTGCAAAGCATCATTTTTCGATCTTGCAAATTGACGTTTACGGAACGCAAGCCTTGTT
The DNA here is from genome assembly GCA_028280855.1 of Melioribacteraceae bacterium. Taxonomy (GTDB): domain Bacteria; phylum Bacteroidota; class Ignavibacteria; order Ignavibacteriales; family Melioribacteraceae; genus PGYT01. The sequence goes on along the minus strand of JANQLA010000223.1, from coordinate 224 downwards.
GCGGTCTTTAAGAACTTTTGTCTTATGCCTTCATCCATCCATCCTTTTGCGAAACGTGCATTTGTTGAAAGTAGTTGTACATATTCTGCCGGTAACTCTTCGGCAAGTTCTGTTCGGATAAGTCTTTCTTCAGCTTTGAGTGAAAATATATAGAGTCCAATGTATAAACCGATTATCACGAACATAAATATAAAACCGAATGCAAATGTATTTTCAAAGCTAAC
>JANQLA010000202.1 GCA_028280855.1 Melioribacteraceae bacterium | reverse complement strand
GCAGTAAAGATTCGCTTCTATTGGTACTTTTACCACATCAATGGGATTGTAACAACGAATTAGTATAAACCCACCGTATAGTGCCGGAGCTACATTATCTGCATGCATTGCTTTACTTGCTATGTATTCTCCGTGCATCGCAGGTTTTAGCAATTCGTCTTTCGAGAGTTTTAAATCAAGTATTTCATTTGCAGCGAAAACTCCTCCAACAGCGCTTGCAGCACTGGAACCTAATCCGCTGCCGATTCCCATCTTTTTACGAATCTCAACTTTTAATCCTGCTTTTATTCCTAGTGTGTTTAACAATGCTTTTATACCTACGGTAACAGTATTCTTCTTGGGATCAAGTGGAAGTTTTCCGCCATCGCCTGTGATTTTTGTTATCTCTACTTTGTCTCCGGTTGTCTTTCTAACTACAATTTCGTCGCCAGGTTCGTTGAGAGCGAAACCCATTATGTCAAATCCCGGACCCACATTTGAAACAGATGCCGGAGCAAAAACCTTTATACTTTCCACTATGTTAACACCTCGTCAAAATACCCTTGTGCTTTCATTAGCTCAGCAACGAGGATAGTTCCTCCTGCAGCACCACGAACAGTATTATGCGAAAGTACAACGAACTTGTAATCGAAATGTACATCTTCTCTTAAACGACCAACAGATACAGTCATGCCGTTTCCTTCGTTTCGGTGAATCTTTGGTTGTGGATACTTGTCCTCTTCGAAATATACAATAGGACTCACCGGAGCAGACGGAAGCCCTAGTCGCTGCGGCTCGGATTTGAATTCGCCAAAGGCTTTCTTGACTTCGCCTATGGAGGCTTTATTCTTCAAATTAACCTGCACGCATTCAAGATGACCGTCTATAACGGCAATTCTGTTGCATTGAGCGCTGAGCTTCACTTCAGCCTCGTCAATTTGATTCTCTACTAATTCTCCTAATATTTTGAGGGGTTCTTTCTCCATTTTGGCTTCTTCCCCGCCGATAAACGGAATGGCGTTATCGAGAATATCCATGCTGGAAATACCGGGATAGCCTCCACCCGAAACCGCCTGAAGTGTAACAACATTAACATCCCTTATTCCAAATGCATCATACAATGGTTTTAATGCAAGCACTAAACCGATAGTAGAGCAATTTGGATTAGTAACAATTCCGCCTTTGTATGGTTGTGTTTTCACTAACTTTAGATGATCATAATTTACTTCGGGAATTAGCAACGGCACATCTCTATCGTACCTATGATTACGAGCGTTTGAGATGACAAAGTAACCCGCGTTAGCAAATTCTGTTTCAATTTCACCGGCTACGGATGCATCCATTCCCGAAAAAACTATTTTCGATTCTAAATTTGCTTTACATTCCTTAACCGTAAGGTTAGCGTAATTTTCGTTTAACCGAGAAGACATTATCCAGTTTGTAGCATCTTTATAAAGCTTGCCTGCAGATCTTTCCGACGCGGCAACTTCGTGCAGCTCAAACCAGGGGTGATCTGTAAGCAGTTCTACAAACTTTTGTCCAACACTTCCTGTAGCCCCTAATACTGCTACTTTAATTTTTTCATTCATCATTTTTATCCAAGATAATTTGATATTCGCATGATATCGATAAACACGCCGAAAGCAGTATTATCAGCGCCTGCGCCCGGTCCTCTTATTACAAGCGGTTTATCGGAATAATTTTTTGTATGAAACGCTACTATGTTGTCGTTACTACTTAGGTTATAAAACGGATGCGTAGCATCAACTTCTTCCATCCCCACTTTTGCAACACCGTTCTCATAACAAGCAACGTAGCAAAGCTTTTTACCTTCCTGCTCTGCATGTAATATCTTTGCTTTGAATGATTCATCGTAGGTTTTCAGGATTCTATAGAATTCATTTATCGAATCGGTTCTTCTGGCTTTTACAGGAACAAGATTCTGCACCTTAATATTTTTCATTTCGAACGGAATTTGCGACTCGCGTATAAGGATTAAAAGCTTTCGGGCAACATCCAGACCGCTTAAATCATCGCGTGGATCGGGTTCTGTATATCCGTTCCTCTCTGCATCTTCAACAACTTCGGAAAAATTACTCTCGCTATTTAGTGAATTAAATATATAGCTAAGCGTACCCGACAAAACGCCTTCTATCTTTACTATTTCATCGCCGTTATTAATAAGATCACGCAAAGTATTAATAATTGGAAGTGCGGCCCCAACGTTTGTGCCGAATCTAAACTGTACGTTATTTTTCTTCGCAATTGTTTTTAAACTGTCGTAATGAAATTGCCTTCGAGAATTTGCGATTTTATTCGGAGTAACAATTGAAATCGGTACTGTCAAAATTTTATCATAGTGCGGTACGAAGGCCTGTGTTGCAGTGCAGTCTACGAACATCGAATTTGATAGGTTAAGATTCTTTATTTGTTCAATATATGACTTCGGATCAGATACTTCATTCGAATTAGTTAATTCGTCTTTCCAATTATCCAAAGGAATGCCGCTAGGATCGATAAGCATCTTCTTACTATTAGCAAGACCAACCAGCCTAATGTTTGCGTTTAATTTAGCCCGAACAAATTCCAACCTTTGCTTAATCAGCTCAATTAAAGTGCTGCCGACTAACCCGGGACCAGCCATAAAAATGTTGAGAGTCTGTTGTTTAGCTGCGAATAAATCATCGTGCAAAACGTTCAATGCTTTCTGCAGACAATCTCTCCCAATAACCAACGATATATTTAATTCCGATGATCCCTGCGCTATTGCATGAATATTAATGCCGTTCTTACCAAGCGCCTGAAATACTTTACCCGAAACGCCCGGCGTATGCTTCATATCTTCACCGACAACAGCAATGATCGAAAGATCATCTTCAACTACTACCTCGGCAATTTTACCGACTTTAATTTCTTCGTCGAATTCCTTTTCGATAGCGCGCTTTGCTTCTTTACCATGTCTCGGCAGGATAGCAAAACAGATTGAATGCTCTGAAGATCCCTGTGTAATTAGAATAATATTAATATCATTATCAGCCAATGCACCAAATAAACGTGAAGCAACACCGGTTACTCCAACCATTCCGCTTCCCTGCACCCGGACTAAAGAGACAATATCAATTGACGAAATTCCTTTCATGTTGAACAAAACCGAAGACTCTCGTTCAAGAATGACCGTGCCTCTGAAATCAGGGTTAAACGTATTCTTTATCTTTATTTTTATCTTTTTCTTTAATGCCGGATGCATTGTAGGCGGGTGTATAACCTTTGCTCCGAAATGCGAAAGCTCCATAGCTTCTTCGTAAGTAACTGCTTTTAATGAAAAAGAATCTTTTACCTTTCTTGGGTCGGCTGTTAAAATGCCGTCTACATCAGTCCAAATATGAATTTCACTTGCGCCAAGAGCAGCAGCGTAAATCGACGCAGTATAATCGGAACCGCCGCGTCCAATTGTTGTAATCTCATCATTCTCAGTAGAGCCGATAAAACCGGTTATAATTTGGGTTGACTTGTTTTTCTTAAAATGGCTTGAAATGTTTCCGTTTGTTTTTTCAAAATCAACATGAGCGTCGCCGAATTTCGAATCGGTTTTCAATAACTTGCTGCTATCCAGAAACTCGCAGTTATATTTGCGGTTTTTCATTGTTAAAGAAATAATTTTGCATGATAGCTTTTCACCAAAGCTCATCAAGTAATCAAGAGTACGAGGTGATAATTCTTTTACGAGAAAAACTCCGTGCGCTATTTCTTTCAACTCGGCAAATAAAGGCTCAAGCTCCTTGTTTATTTTAATACGTTGCGAAATGTTATTTAGATTTTTTACAATGTCATGGTGCTTGTCAATTAATAAATTAAGTTCGTTTCTATACTCTGCGTTACGGTTTAGAGCAAGGTTACCTATTTCGATTAACTTATCTGTAACACCTTGAACGGCGGAAAAAACCACCGCTATCTTTTGATTCCGACTAAGGTACTGTTGATCAAGAATGCTTATTACCTTTTCAATTCTTTCGGCGTTTCCAACGCTTGATCCGCCGAATTTTAATACTTTCATTTTTCGTTTATATATAGTTATGCAATGACTTCAAAAAAACGTTTTATTACATCCGGGAAAAAGCGGATGGAGGATTAGATCATCTCGGTAAGTAATTCCTTACGAGGCTGCGGAATTACCACCTTATTTACAAGCAGACCTTTATCGGCTATAACCATTGCACCGGCATCAACAGCACTTGTAACAGCGGCTACTTCACCGGTTATAGTGCAAAATGCTTTGCCGCCCAGCGCCATGGCAAGCCTGATTTCAAGAAGCTCAACATTTGCAGCCTTTACCGCAGCATCAGCACCTTCAATCAATGATGCTACAGAGAATGATTCTATAATTCCGAGCGCCTGAAGTTCCTGAATATTCGGATGACCCGACAAAGCCGGAAAAATATCCGGATGCACGTGCGGAATTACAAAAGTATCAATTACCGCAAACTCTAAACTATCAGATGCCGCGTCCACGGCAGATTGAACTTCCGCTACATCTCCCCCAATAAGTACCATATATTTACCGGAACAAATAGTCCTTGAAATTACCAGTTCAACCTGAGAAGTTTTGAGCATAATATCGGCTGCCTGCATTCCCGCTGCAATACTGGTAAGTTCAATTAGTCCTAAAGAGTTCATTTCCATTTGTAATTCCGGCAAATTTTAAAAAGCATTGATGCGAACATACTCATCTGAAACGTGAGTTACAATACCTGAAATAGGCGAATGGATGTTCGAACCCATTTGACCTTCTTCTATTTCACCAATCAAATCACCTTTTGAAATTTCTTGGTTAAGTTTAACTTTTGCCTTTGCCGGTTTGCCGATATGTTGCTGCAGCATAACTTTTACTTTACCGGGTTTTGGCGATTCCTCGGTAAAAGGAGTTTTAGAATCGTATTGAAACAGATCTATTCTTTTTAGCAGAAGCTTAAGTGGTACACGTCTTCCCTCCTTTATCGGGTGAACTTTAACGGGATGAGGTTGCTCGTAACGTTTTCCCGCTTTTCGCATTTCATCTTTGCTTTGATCGCATGCTTCCCTTGGATACAAGTCTTCGGGACAAGCATACAAAGAGCATAAACCGCAGGAGCAGCAAAGATCAGCATATTCATTCCAAAGCTCTTTTCCCGAAGTCGTGAATACAAGCGTTCGCATAACTTTATGAGGCTGCACATCGTAACCCAGCAAATATCTCGGGCAGAATTCGGTACAGTAGCTGCATTGATCACATGCCGATTTGCCGATTCGGTTCATATCGTTCATCGGTCTTTCCTGTCGCTTAACCAAGTAGTGATCACGCGGAAGTATTATTAAACCAGCCGTAGTTTTCGTTACTACATCAGTATCGTCGAACGTGAGAGAACCCATCAATATCCCGCTTACAAATATTGCGTATTCGTCAATAGTTGTCCCTCCGGCATGTTCAATTAAATCCTTGTAACTGGTACCGATTGGCGCAAAGAAAGTTGAGGGGTTCTTTACCATTCCCGCAATACATACGAATTTTTCCGTTACCGGTATATCATTGGCGGCATTATAAACGTTATAAAATGATTCAACGTTGTTCACAACACAGCCTACGTCCAAAGGAATTCCGTGCGGAGGCATCAATCGTTCGGTAGCGTGGTAAACAAGTTCGTATTCATCGCCAGAGGGGTAAAAGTCACCTAGCAAACTCATTTCAATAGGGCTGCCTTCAAGATATGGTTCAATGGCTTCAGCGGCAGTTACATTCTTTGCTTTAATTCCGAAAAATCCTTTCCGAGCTTTGGTTGACTGCATCATCAATTTCATGCCTTCGACGATTTCTTTAGGGCGATTAACCATTATCTCATAGTCTTTATGCAGCAACGGTTCGCATTCGGCTCCATTTGCAAGCACAATTTCAACTTCTGAATTTGCTTTTATATGCGTTGGAAACCCGGCTCCACCGGCACCTACAACACCGGCGTTTAATATTTTTTCAGATAAATTCATTCTTTCGATTCTTTCTTTTGCTTTTTAATAACTACAACTGTTTTATCATCACTGTATTTTGCGCCGCCCGAAGAAAATTTGGTTACTTCTTCAAGAATTTTGTACGTAAGTTCTCGCGGCATTAAACTAGTATTATCGTGCAATATTTTTTCGAGTCTCTCCTCTCCGAATAACTCATGACTTGAATCCATTGCCTCCGTTATTCCGTCTGAATATACAAGTAGAATATCGCCGTATTCAAAATTTATACTATCTGTCTCATACTTCGAATTAGGCGCAGGGCCCAAAAGCGGCCCGGTTGGATCGAGCAATGAAATTGTATTGGTCTTTGCTTGATAGAACATCGGCGGATTATGTCCTGCGTTGGCATAAAGGAAAAGTCCCTTTTTATCGTTAGATATCTCACCGTAAAACAAAGAAGTGAACCTGTCGTCGCTGAATATTTTGTTTATCAGGTTATTAAGACGAAACATCATTGGTGATATTTTCATCTGGAACGTACTTGCCATGCGGATTGCGCCTGAAACATACATTGCCTCGGCTGCAGCCGAAAGACCATGAGATGCGGCGTCTCCTACTGTTATACCAATACGTTCTTCGTCATCGCCTATCTGTAAATAATCGAAATAGTCGCCGCCTATTATTTCGGAAGGAACCGTTACTCCGAAAAGATCGTAATCGTAAAAAGAATACTCGTGCTCGGGTAAAATGCTTTTCTGAAGCTCGCGCGCTTTATCAATATCTTCAATCAGATTCTTACGCGATTGAGACAAGCTGCGTTCACGTATTTTAGAAGTAAGCACAGTAGCGACCAGATTAAGAGTATATCTAAGCTCATCATCTATTGACTCGCTGTTCAATGCCAGTAAATATT
>JANQLA010000194.1 GCA_028280855.1 Melioribacteraceae bacterium | reverse complement strand
TTTTTCCTTGTCTTCACTATTGATCCCTACACCGTTGTCCTTAACAACAACTTCGATAAAGCCTTCTTTCTTTCTGCTCATTAGCAAAATTTCACCGCCACTATGAGTAAACTTAAGGGCATTCGAAGTGAGATTTCTTAGAATAGTGAATAGCATATTTGAATCCGCAAACAATTCGTGTTCAGGGTAAACACGATTCTTAATAAATATTCCCTTCTTCCTTGCATTTTCAATGTAAAGATCAACTACCTGCTGAGATATTTTGAACAGGCTTAAATTCTCAGGACTAAATTTCATTCTGCCGGTTTGAATGCGCGACCATTCGAGGAGATTTTCCAACAAAGTAAAAGTTTTTTTTGCCACCTCGTTCATGTTAACTGCAAATTCTTTGAGCTCCTCTTTAGTCATTTCCATGTACTCGCTGGCAATCATTTCGGAGTAACCGAGCAATGCGGTAAAGGGACTCTTTAGATCATGAGCTACAATAGAAAAAAATTTATCCTTGCTGGCAACAAGTTCTTTAAGCTCCGCAGAATATTTAATCAATTTTTCTTCGTTACGTTTTTTGTCTATTGCAAGCGCAATTTGTTCCGAAACAAATGTTAATATCTCCTTTTCATCTTCGCCATAAGTGTGCTCACTATTATAGTCTTGTACCACAATAGCACCGATAAGATTTTCTTTCACCTTAAGGCGAACGCCAAGCCAAATTTTGCAAAGCTCGCCGATGAGATCAGTCTCCCCGTTATCGCGCAATTTTTTATCAAGCTCCGAATCAATTAGCATATCCTGGTCAGCACGAATAATGTACTCGGTAAGTCCGTTGCCAAACTTCCTCGGTGCAGGCGGGGCATCGTATTCATCAACAAAATAAGGAAACGACATCATATTTTTAGCCTTATCGTACAAAGCGATATAAAAATTTTCGGCTTTCATCAGAGTGCCGACAATTTCGTGGATTTTTTTATACAAGTCATGGATATCATCAATTGCGCTAACAGCTTGAGAAATTTTATATAAAGCCGAATGAACTTTTTCTTGCTTTCTCCTTTTGGTGATGTCTCTTACAGCTGCGACGCGAACCATTTTGTCGTTATAAGATATATTCCTGCTTTCAATTTCAGCAATAAATTCGGTGCCGTCCTTTTTTACTGCAATGGCTTCGTAAGGATCGGAATACTCGTCGCGAACATTCTTATAAACTGTATTTAAAGAATTTTTATGAACGGCTATATCAATAACATTCTTACCTATTATTTCCTCGAGACTATAGCCCGTTAGTTTCAAAAACGAGCTGTTGGCGTCAATACAAATCCCCTGATCATGGATCAATATTCCTTCGAAAGTAACCCCCGACAAACTTTTATATCTTTCCTGGCTTTCTTTCAACTCGGCTTCAAACTTCTTCTGTTTAGTAATGTCGCGTGAAATCCCAAATGTTCCTACTATGTTCCCCGATTCATCAAACAAAGGCGCCTTTGAAGTAGAAACCCAGGTAATACTTCCGTCATTCCATGTTTCTTTTTCTTCTATACCTAAAATTGGTTTAGCAGTTTTAATAATCTCTTGCTCATTCTCAAACGCCGCCTTTGCATGTTCTTCCTTAAAAAAATATCTATCTGTTTTACCAATAATTTCGTTCAATGAATCAACGCCAAATTTCCTGCAATGCCCTTCATCAACCATAATAAAACGACTATTAGTATCCTTGAAGTAAATACTATCCGGTGAATATTTCATAATAGTATCTAAAAATAATTTTTCCTTCGCATACTTGTTTTCAAAGTCTATTTGATCGGAAATATCTTCGACAAGCCCAATACAAAAATCCGTTTGCTGCCCTGCGTTTTTTATTAAGCTCACAGAAATTCGGGTGTAAATTGATTCACTATCTTTTTTTAAATACCTTTTCTTAATTGTATAACTATTTTGCTTACCGGCAAGCAGAGATTCAAACGAAGATTTATCCAAATCGTAATCATCGGGATGCGTAATTTCTTTAAGAGTCATACCAACTAGCTCATTTTCACTATATTCGAGTAAACGGGCGAAAACAGTGTTAACTTTAACTATATTCCCCTTCAAATCCGTAATTCCAATTCCTATACCAGCCTGGTCAAAAATTGATTTAAAAAATCCTTCGCCGTTAAATAATTGGTGGGAAATATTCTTGTTTTCTTTCATTGGATAGAGTCATCTTTATTTACATTTGATGAATGTGAAAATACAAAATTATTCTTTGAAAAAATTAAAATAGACTTCACTGTAAGTTATGCTTTCACTTTTATAGCAACAAAGGTAATATCATCGTCCTGCTCTCTATTACCTTTCCATTCGTCCCCAGCCTTTTTTAATCGGCCTATAATATCGGCAGGTGTGCCTTCGCCTATTTTCTCAAAAGTGTCGAATACTTTTCGATACCCGAACATTTCATCCTGCTCGTTAAATAGTTCCGGAAAGCCGTCGCTCATAAGCAAAATTGTATCGCCTTTTGAAAGTGTGGTATTCTTAACTTCGTAAGGAAAAGATGCAGGTGTACCTAAGGGCATACCTTTAATCAATAATTCATCCAGTGTTCCATCAGCTCTTAGAATAAGTGCAGGCGGCATTCCGGCAGCAGACATCACAAGTTCGTTACCTTTTATTTTCAGTATCATCAAACACATGGAAAGCAGCCGAAGCCTCATCTCTTTAAGGCATCGCGAAATTTCACCAAAGGTATAAATTATATCGGGATTAGTTGCGTGCGTACTGAATAAACTCTTAGTCGCGGTAACAACTGTGCCGGCGTTTAAGCCATGACCAGTAGCGTCACCTATAACAACCGTAAGAGTTCCATCAAGGTCAATATGAAAATCATAATAGTCTCCACCTACTTCAGTGGCGGTACTCATAAAAACAGCGATATCAAGATTCGACAGATCAGGTAATTTTTCGGGTAACATTGATAATTGAAGCTTTCGGGCTTCGTCAAGTTCTTTTGTTTTCCGATCGTTTTCTGCTTGAATAGCTCTTGCCTGAGCCTCAGCGGCAACCGCGCGAAGTTCTGCTTCTTGTACTTT
>JANQLA010000162.1 GCA_028280855.1 Melioribacteraceae bacterium | reverse complement strand
TTTGCCCGCGCCAGCTCCAAATATTGAAGTAAACGGTTTAAGAGTAACCCGCTCATTGAAAGTGCCGGGTCCTAAGGATATTGTATAAGGATTTTTCTCACTGGTATTTGTGATGCTGTTGAGAGCATCTGTTATACTGTTAAACGATTTGCCACCTGGAAAGACTTTTACGCTGTTCTTGTCATATCCAGATGGATTTGGAATATCTGCCAGTCTCTTTTTATTGTCTTCTTTAAAGGTATTAAGAAGGCTTTTTGCTTGTTCTTCATCAATTGAATTGTGGGCAAATTGCATGTTCGTCTCCTGTATTTTTATATTAAATGTTCATTATAAGCTAAATCAATAATGGATTAAATTTAATATAAACAAAAAGGATTTGATATACCAACAATAAAGCAGACTTATCGATGTCCCGAATTGTGTAAAAAAGCTATTGGATTAGAATTGCATTTTTATAACTTACAAATACTAAGGAAGATTATAAATAAGTTAATATCCAGGGACAAAAGGTAAATGCTGAATTGCCTTTTGAGTCATTACGAATATTACATTTCACCTGTAAAGAACAATTCTATAACGTGCCTTACCACTCTCTAACCTCGCCAACGCTTCGTTCACATCTTCGAATCTATACTTTTCTATTATAGGGCGTATCTGATGTTGATTAGCGAACTCAAGCATTTTCACAATAGTTGCAGGGCTACCAACAGGTGAACCCGAAATTGACTTTTGCCCGGCGATTAAACCGAATGCACCAATATTTAACGGTTCAAGCGCTGCGCCTACAAAGTGCAATCTACCTTTAGGCTTAAGAGTTCCAAGATATAAATTCCAATCAAGCGTAACGTTTACAGTAGATATGATTAAGTCGAATCCGTTCGCAGCATTGCTTATCTCTTTTTCATCCCTCGAATTTATTGTATCATGAGCGCCCATGCTAATGGCTTCTTCTTTCTTTGCTTCTGAAGAAGTAAGTGCAGTTACTTTGCATCCCCATGCATTTAGGAATTTTAGCGCCATATGTCCGAGTCCGCCAATTCCAATTACAGCTACTTTATCGGTAGGTTTAACATCGTATTGAACTAATGGATTAAACACCGTTATTCCGCCACAGAATAATGGTCCCGCCGACTCAAGATCAACACCATCAGGTATTGTAATAACACTTCTTGCTTGAGCTCTTACTTTTTCAGCAAAACCTCCGTGTCTACCAACTATAGTTCCTTGTCCGCTTGCGCACAGGTTGTTGTCTCCGCTGAAGCAATAGTCACATTCATTACAATACCCCGAATGCCACCCTAATCCAACATTTTGTCCAATTTCGAATCCCTTAACCGAGCTTCCAATTTGAGAGACAGTACCAACCACTTCGTGACCGGGGACTAGAGGATATTGTGACATTCCCCATTCGTTATTTATCATACTTAAGTCACTGTGACAAATTCCGCAAAATGTTACGTCAATTTCAATTTCATCCGATTTTAATTCACCGGGATCATATTCGAATGGTACTAACTTACCACCAGATTCGTGTGCTGCATAAGCATTTATCATAACTGATTCCTTTGTATTTATTATTAATTGACGATTATGTAAAGATAAATTCTATTTGTTGAAACAGAGCAAGAAATTAATTTTCAAATCGCATCATATTTAATTTCGACCTGCACTTCGTTACGTCTGAGAAACCAAGGCCAGAAAGGCGGATTATATCGAGCCCAAACGGTTTCGCCTGTTCTCGTTATTCCTTCTTTATCCAAAGCATCAAAAAGTTCCTTCTCATGTTTGCGATAGTTTTCTTCACTCCATGTTCCTGAATATTCAAGCACTGCAATTGTTCTTTGAGGGATTTCCCTGATTGCAATGCGTGAATCAATTGGCTTAGGGGCTGTTTCAAACGTGTAATTTAAGGGTAGTACAAAGCTTACTGCATATTTACCATCGGTGTTTAACTTTACATTTTGGGAAACAGGGGTCGTCATTTCCATTTCTTCACCGGTAGCAAGATTGATTTGGTTTACCGGGATAGTCATTGCCATTTCGGTATTGCTAATGTTTTTACCCGATATATAATCGAAAAGAATCCCATGTGCTACATTGCCTGCATCTTCAAAAGTACTGTCTATATAAGTTTCAGCGATAATGTATGAAGAGTATTCTCGAATCTCGAAGTTGTCAATTTCTTTTAAAACCTTGTATTTTGGCTCATCGTAAGCAAGAAGATTACCCAAAGAAATAAATGATATTACGATTGTGATAATGCTCAAACTCTTTCTCATCTTAACTCCATTGTATTTTTATATAAAAACACAATCAATATTTAATGAGTTCTCGGAGGTGAAAAAATTTTCTCAAATTACAAAATCATTGTGCTGACATGATAGGAGTGTAGGCGCAGTCAGTACAACCGCACCTAATGTAACTTTGTTTTGACTTCACCCACCGAAATTAAACGGATAAACGAATGAAATTCGCGGTTCAATTTTCTTTTGTGGGATATAACGTAGTATTTTATCGTCTTCGTCACGCAAAGGGGTAAACGTCCAGTGATAAACCATAGATACAATTAAATACGGTAAAGGTTTGTATCCAAGCTCAGCATAAAGATATGATCTGTCGTCAAGTGTAAAGATGTCACCTTCGCCTCTTATATTTGTTTTATCGTATCCAGCGCGTGCTACAAAGCTCATACCTTTTGGCGATATATCTGTCGATAAATGAAGTATACCGCTGTTCGGGTCATCGTCTAAACGTTGGTAGCTTCCAAGGATATCAAATGTATTTAGTACACGTACAAGCAGTTCGCCATAGTAGCCATTACCCATAGATCCATCAGCTTTAAGAGCTTGCACTTTGCTATCTACAACTCCAGTTGCTGGATCGTATTTGAAGCGCTCAATTTCGTATAAAGCATTGAAGTAAGATGGTATGTAGCCGTCGTTGTTAAATCTTCGTTCAAATCTTGTATGAACGTCAACAATTCCCAAGCCGTTTAGCCTAAAAATAAATCCTGCAGCTGTACCGCTTCCGAAGCTGCTGAGGTTAGCGTAGTCGAAATAAAGTTCAAGGTTTGCAACACTTCCGCTAATTATCGGTAAGCCTAAATCAAACCCATAAGCTTGTATAGTACCTTCGTCGTTGGCAGCTTCAAACTTTCCGGTGATAGGGTCTATACCGCCACTAGTAACACCCGCATTTTCGTCAAAATCCGTAGCGAATGTTGCACCAACTTCAAGTCCGCTAAGAATTGGAATTGAGGCTGTATTTGGCGACCATTGCAGCGGTCTTACATAACCCCTTAATCCCATTACACCGGCTTGCCCAAAGTTGCCGTAAACAGTTTCAAAACCGAAAGTCCCAAAGTCGATGTCGAATTCCAATCCGACTTTTCTTGTGTCAAAACTTGGACTGTTATTGTAAAGGTACATTACGCTGCCGTGCCCGAGGGTTGCATAATCCAAAGCACCGAGACGTACATAAACCGGGTCGTTCTTCTGACCGTATCTTGCATAGCGTATTATACTTAGGTAGTCGGAGAACTCGTT
>JANQLA010000153.1 GCA_028280855.1 Melioribacteraceae bacterium | reverse complement strand
AGATGAGTTATCAACTTCGTGCTGCGATTCGGTTACGTGACCAAAGTTATAGCCGTCAACGCCGTATTCTTCTGCTAAGGATTGAAGTTCACAGTTGTTATTCCTTACACAAGAGTAGCATTCGCCGTAATGTTCGCTCAATGTAAGATCGATTATATGACGGCGGGCTTTGCGTACCATAGTGGTAGAAGTTTTTACTTTGATAGGCGCAGTTACCGGGAAAGCGCAAGATGCCTGTAAAGTTCTCATTCCTTCTACTTCAACAACGCACAATCGGCAAACACCTCCAACGCATAAATCGTCATGGTGACATAATGTAGGAACATGGATGCCTGCTTCGCGGCAAGCTTCAAGTATCGTGGTTCCCATAGGGACCGAGATTTTCTTTTCATTAATTTCGACGGTAACGGATCCGCCAATATGTTCGGGGTGTTCCGGCTTTTCAACTACGTGCGGTTTTTGACTAACCGGAGCTCTTAATTCCTTGTTATCCATTTGTACCTCCGTTACCTTTATTCAGTATCTCATCCTTAAAATTCTCTAAAATCGAAATGAAAGAGTTCGGACTGGATTGACCCAAACCGCATTTTGATGCGACCTGCATTGTTTGCCCGAGATCCTTTAGTTTGTTTATATATGAAAAGGTGAAATCACCATTCTCAATCATGTTAACGCCTTCAAGTAGCTTGGTGTTACCGATTCTGCAAGGCGTACATTGACCGCATGATTCTTCTTCGAAAAATTCCATAAAGTTTTTGAGAACATGCAGCATATCGCGCGATTCGTTGAATATCATTATTGAACCGCCGGTTCCTGCATCTTCATAAGCAAGCTGCCGGTCAAACTGCGATTTATTCAAACATACTCCGGAAGCTCCGCCAACCTGAACAGCTTTGACATTTTTTGCGCCAACCATATCCAATAGTTCGTTTATGGTTGTTCCCCATGGCATTTCGTAAACGCCTGGTTTTTCGCAATCGCCTGAGATCGACATCAGCTTAGAACCGGTTGATTTACTTGTTCCGTTCTCTTTGAACCACGCGCCGCCATTCTCGACTATTTTCGTTACACAGGCTAAAGTTTCAACATTGTTTACGACTGTTGGTTTACCCATAAAACCTGTGGTTACAGGGAATGGCGGTCGATTGCGCGCTTCGCCTCTATGGCCTTCCAGCGACTCAATAAGCGCTGTTTCTTCACCGCATACATAAGCACCGTTGCCAAGACGAATTTCAATATCATAATTAAAACCATCTTTACCGGCAATGTTTTCGCCAAGCAAGTTATCTTTTCTCATTTCTTCAAGATAATCTTCGAGCGACGGCAGCAGATATTCATATTCACCTCTTAAATAAACTATACCTTTTCCGGCGCCTATTACGTAGCCTGCTATAACCATTCCATCAAAAACCAAATCCGGGTATTCAAAAAGCAGAACCCTATCTTTGAAGGTTCCGGGCTCGCCTTCATCTGCGTTACAAACAATATATTTTTCCGGGCTTGTTGCCGCGGCAGTCAACATCCATTTTGTAGACGTCGGGAATCCTGCACCGCCCCTTCCTCTTAATTTTGATTCCTTAATTTCGAACAGAATATCATCACGTTTCATCGAAACTGCTTTCTTAATAGATTGGCCTCGATTGTAAGGTGTGAACAAGACTGCTCCTTTTCTTTCCTCTCTTTTATTTTCCATGTTCACCTCACTTAATATCGTTTAAAATTGCTACAGCTTTTTCCGGCGTTAGTTTCGTGTAAACTTTTTCGTTTACAGCCATTGCCGGTCCTTCGTCACATAAGCCTAAGCAGTTTGCGTATTCTAAATGGAATTTATGATCCTTGGTTGACTCACCAAAGTTGCAGCCGATCTCGCGAGTAATTGCATCGCAGAGGGCTTTTTTACCAAGCATATCGCAGGTAATGGTTTGGCAAACTCTAACAAGGTTTCTTCCTTTAGGTTCGGTATTTAAGAATGCGTAAAAAGAAATGACGCTGTAAACTTCAACAGGGTGAATATCAAGCAAACGGGCGATTTCCTGTTGAGCAAAGTCAGGAATGTGACGATGTTTCTTTTGAATCTCGTGAAGAATTTTCAGGAGTGCAGATCGATCGTTGCCAAGCTTTTCCACCAATCCTTCAATTTCTTCGGTCAGTGCGTTTTTTTCAACAACTAGCATTATTCACTCCCTTTTAATTCTTTCTTTAACAAAGCTTCTACCTTTTCAACTAACTGATCAGGTGAAATTGGTTTTTCAACGAAATCGTCTACAGGTACCATTTCGCCGGATCCGTATTCAAAACCAATAGTTTTTGAAACAGATGTGTACATAAGAATCGGAGTTTTAATTCCCTCTCTTCTGAATTTTTGAGCAAGGAAAAAACCGTCGTCCGGTTCATCCATCATAACATCCAGTATGATTAGATTAGGATTCTGATCTTTTACCATTTCGTAAGCTTCATCTGGATTGCCTGCAGAAATAATATCATATCCTTTAGATTTCAGTACCAATGTACTGGCTTCGATGATATCGGGATCATCATCAATAATTGCGATTAGTGCCATAGTTTCTCCCACTATAATCGTTTTTGGTTATTTATTTATTGGTATATATAAAGTAAATGTAGTTCCTTTCTCAAATTCACTTTCTACTTCTATTTTACCGTGATACGATTCTACAATCCGTTTTACAATAGTTAAACCCAATCCCGTTCCGCTTATTCCACGGGTGTGCTTATTTTTTGCCCTAAAGAATTCCTGGAACAATCTCTCCTTCTCCTCAGGCTTAAGCCCTACGCCGGTATCGGTAATATTAGTAACGAGAAAATTTCCTTTTAGAGAACAATTGATCTTTATGGAACCGCTGTCTTTATTGTATTTAATTGCGTTGCTTAGAATATTCGTAAATACCCTTATGATTTCGTTCTGGTCTGCGTTTAACTTAGGAAGATTGTCACCAATCGTTGTGTCTACAGAAATGTCTTTTTTCTTAAGTTCAAACTCAAGAAACTGCAGAGTTGATATCAATACTTCTTTAATATCGAGTTCCTGAATCTCACGCTGTTTAGTCTTTAGTTCCATTCTCGATATATCCAAAAGGTCGTTAACCAAATCCAATAAACCCTGAAGCCTTGTATGCGATCTTCCGAGGAAATCTCTTTGCTGCTCGTAAGGAACATGAATTTTTTCGTCAAGAATTAGCTTTATAAATCCAAGTACTGCGGCAATTGGAGTTTTAAGTTCATGTGCAACCATTGACACAAATTGATTTTTAACATGTTCAACCTGCTTGAATCCGGTAATGTTTTTAAGAACTACTGCGACCCCGGCAAAGCTGCCGTCGGGGTGCGGAACAGGCGAACATGTGGCATCGATAACAAGCTCTGTATTCGGACGAATTTCAACCTGTGTCGTTATAGATTTCTGAATGATATTGTCTGATTTAAGAAATTGATTAATTATATCTACAATCTGACCGGGGAGCTTATCTAATATATATTCTCCAATCTCAAGGTTGTCAATATCAAGTTTCTGCAGCGTGGAATGATTGTAATAAACCACTTCCCCTTCGCTATTAATCAGAAGCACGCCGCTGCTTAGTGATTCGATGATGGTCTTTAGTCGTGACTTTTCGTGAGCAACTTCGAGTAAAGTTGCCTCTCGTTCTTCTTTTAACTTTTCAGCTTCAAGGAGCAGTAACCTCTGACGATATCCCTGATCCAGGTGATTGAAAAGTTCCTCCGGGGTAAATGGTTTAGGAATATAGCTAAAAGCTCCTAAACGAGTTGATTCAACTGCCGTATCATAACTGGCATAAGCGGTTGCAATGAAACATATCGTATTCGGGCGTTTATTCTTTATCTCTCGTAAAACATCGGTTCCTTCAATATCCGGCATCTTTAGGTCTATCACAGCTAAATCGTAGTCGTGTGAAGTACCCAGCTCAATGCCTTTAGTACCGTTTTCGGCCGTGTCAACACAATAACCTTCGCTTTCAAGAAGCCTTTTTGAGCCTTCCCTAAGTCCTTTTTCGTCGTCGACTATCAGTATTTTTACGTTTTCGTGCTGCACTATAATAAGATTTTAATATCCAAAAACTATGAATAGTTCTATTCAAGAAAAAATTTATTTTGCACTTATTACACTTTTTTTCTCGTTTCTTTCGGTAAAACCTTCCTTACTTTCAAAAAAAGTCATTTAAATAGCTTTGTCCACTAAGCTGATGTCCTAAAATTTTCTAATTTCGATACCAGTTCATCCACGGAAACCGGTTTGTTCAATATTCCGTCACTTTTAATCCATTCCTTTTCCTCGTCCGTTGACGAGCTGAACTTGAATCCTGTTTCATAAGTAGCTGAAGTTAAAATAAAAACCGGTATGGATTTACCGTGATCAGTTCCTTTAATTCTATGGCAAAGGATAAAACCGGCATCTGGTTCCTCCATCATTAAATCTACAATTGCCGCGTCAGGTTTAATCTTTTTAAATAACTCAAAGCCTTCTTTGCCGGACTCTGCAGTTTGAACTTCGAATCCTTTTGCTTCAAGAACTATTTTGTTTTGTTCCAACAAGTCGATATCATCATCAACCAGAAGTAACTTTTTAAACTGTTCAGTAACCAGCATTTTTATCTCCTTAATTCACAATCTCGTTTTGAAATCCATTACCTGCATTTTGAGACACAAGCCTGAGCGGTAGTCGAATTGAAACGGTAGTTCCTTCGCCCACAAGACTATTTACACGAATATCCCCTTTATGCATCTTAATTATGCCGTATGCAATAGCCAATCCCAGCCCGGTGCCTTTTCCAATCTTTTTAGTTGTAAAAAACGGCGTAAAAAGTTTTTTACTATTTTCTTCGGATATACCGCAGCCCGTATCAGAAATTTTAACCAGGATATTTTCGCCTTCCCGAAAAACGTGAACATCCAATTTTTTAGAAGGGGTCTCCTCCATAGATTCCCTTGCATTATTAATCACGTTGATGAAGACTTGCTTGATTTGATCTTTATCGCACTCGATTATTTGACTGTCTGTTTCATCTTTAAATTCAATTTCTTCATCGGCGAGTTTGGTATAATTAACCGTACGAAGAATGTCTTTCAAAATATCCGATATTGATACCGATATAATTTTTATTTTTCCTTGCCGTGCAAAGTTTAACAGGTTCGAAACAATATTTTTGCAACGCTTAGCTTCGTCAAGAACCAACTCTAAGTCTTCTGTTTTGTTTGATGTATCGGCACCTCGCTCAATTTCCTTTTTTAACATCGAAGAATAGAGCATTATTGTTCCCAACGGGTTGTTTAGCTCGTGGGCAACGCCGGCAGCTAGTTGACCAATTGATGCGAGTTTTTCAGCATTATGCAACTGTTCCTGGGTTGACTTCAACTCACCGTATGCATTCTCTAACTTATCAATCAGGTGCGGCAGGCACATATCTTCTTCAGCAAGTCCTTTGCCTATTGCTATTGCATAATCACGGCAGGTTTTATATCCGCACGCTCCGCAATTTAGCTCATCCTTTTTAGTAAACTTATTCGTACGGGCGAGTATCTCACTAATCTGTTCTTCGCTTGGCATTGGACGAATCTTGCTTTGCGGAACGTATTCCCTTGATAAATCGAGATTTCGATTGTTAAAGAGCTCGCTTTTCCAAACATTTTTGTAGATGTTGTGCAAATTTTTATCAATGTACTCTATTACCTTTTCACGCCGCGAATAATAATTCAGGTCACTGTCAATTCCCGGTCCGCTTATGCAACCTTCACAAAAAAGTATATCGATAAATTTCGATTTTATTTTACCTTCCGAAATATCCTTTAGAATTTCTTTTACTTTATCCCGCCCATCAACAATTATAACATCTTTGTTCAATACATCGCTGTCAATGTCTGTTGTTTTCAACAACCCGCCGACCAAAGGATAAGATTTACCCAAACTGGCATAAGGCGGATCGAACTGCGATTCTTCCAGCTCATCTATTTCAATATTTGCTTGTGCTAATATTTCTTTCAATTCCGAAAAAGTAAGTGCCGCGTCTATCGCCCCTTCTACACCTTCATCCCTATATTCGCTTTTCTTTGCAATACATGGTCCTATAAATACCACCTTTATATTTTCATGGTTGGCTTTTAAGTAACGACCCATTGCGATCATTGGTGAAACGATTGGAGCTAGGTTCGGAACAAGCTCAACGAAGTACTTTTCTATAAAATTATAAATTGCCGGGCATGGCGAACTAATAATAGTCTTATGATTGTTGTTTTCGTAATGTTCCCTATAAATATTGCTTACAAGGTCAGCACCAAACGCGGTTTCAGATACACTCTGAAAACCAAGTTCCCGCAAAGCGTTTGGCAGTTTCAAGTAAGTATCCGGAAAAGATGCAGCAAATGCAGGAGCAACTATAGCAAATGTCTTTTGCTTAGCTAAAAATTCGTTAACTACAAGGTCGGCATCATTTAGAGTTCTTTTTGCATGCTGCGAACAAACTTTAACGCAGTGCCCGCAACTGATACACCTATCCTCAATTACTACCGCCTGTCCTTCTTCAACGCATATAGCATTTACAGGGCATTCTCTTATACACGAATAACATCGCCTGCACCTCTGCCCTATTGTGCTTACAATTCCATCGACCATCGGTCTGTTCTATTTATTGTCCAGAATTTTTTTTCTGTCAAAATACTCCGTGTGCAGCAACTCATGGCATTTGTGACTATTTGGTTCACCTAAGAATTCGTCATAAATCTTCATTAGCCCTTCATTCTCATGAGACATTCTGTGCTTTGATTTCGAGTCTATTTCGTATAACGCTTGCACACGTTTTTTAACTTTTTCGGGTTTTTGATGAATCGGCTGACCGCCTCCGTTAATACATCCGCCCGGGCAAGCCATAACTTCAACAAATGTATATTCGCATTCCCCTTTTTCAATCATATCCAATACCGGGTCAACATTACCAATACCGTTAACAACTGCAACTTTAACATCTTCTCCGTTTATGTTAACCGTGGCTTCTTTTATTCCACCCATTCCCCGTAAATCGTGAAGTTCGAGATCAGGCAGGTTAGTACCTGTTATTTTGAAATATGCCGTTCGCAAAGCAGCTTCCATTACTCCGCCGGTTGTACCGAAGATAACGGCTGCTCCGGTCGATTCACCCAAAGGATTATCGAAATTGTCTTCGGGTAAGTCGTTAAAATCTATACCGGCCATTTTGAACAACCTAACTAGCTCACGTACAGTAAGCACGGAGTCAACATCATTTAATTTATCCTCCGTTAGTTCAGGTCTGTCTGATTCGAACTTTTTAACCGTGCAAGGCATAATAGAAACGACGTACAAATCTTCAGGTTTAATACCCATCTTCTTTGCGTAATAAGTTTTAAGAAGAGCGCCTTCCATTTCATGAGGTGATTTGCACGATGAAACATGATCTAATAACTGCGGCCTGTTTTGTTCGATGTACTTAACCCAACCAGGGCAGCAGCTTGTAAACATAGGTAAGGTACCGTTGTTATTTATCCTGTTTATTAGCTCGGTTCCTTCTTCCATAATAGTTAAGTCGGCGGCAAAATTTGTGTCAAATACTTTTTTAAATCCAAGTCTTCTTAGCGCTGTTATAATTTGGCCAGTTACATTACTGCCTAAAGGTAGATTGTATTCTTCACCCAATGAAGCTCGTACAGCCGGGGCAATTTGTACAACGGCATATTTGTCGTTGCTGTTTAACGCACTTGTAACGTTTTTCAGATGCGATTTTTCACGTAAAGCGGCAGTAGGACAAACCAAAATGCACTGACCGCATAAGATGCAATCGCTAATATTCAATCCCTTGTTATAAGGTGTTGTTACGTTACTGCTAAACCCGCGGTTTGTAAAATCAATCGCTCCAACCTTTTGAATTTCATTACATGCTCTAACGCAGCGACCGCACAAAATACATTTTGCAGGATCACGCTCCATGCTTGCACTCGAAATATCAACTGCATGGTCTTTCTTTTCACCTGCATACCTGTGCTCTCTCAAACCGTATACTTCGGTTAAGTCTTGCAATTCGCAATTTTTGTTTCTAACACAAACCAAGCAGTCCTGCGGATGATTTTCAACCAAAAGTTCTACAATAGTTTTGCGGGATCTCCTAACTCTCGCAGAATTAGTATCTACAATCATTCCAGGAGACACAGGGTAAGCACAGGCAGGAGTTAATCCGCGCAACCCCTCAACCTCAACTACACACATTCTACAAGCACCTGTCGGAAACATGTCTTTCATATGGCAAAGCGTTGGAATGTTAATGCCCACAGACTTAGCGGCATCTAGTATTGTCATGTCATCTTCGGCTTTTACATGAACGTTATTTATTGTTAATTCAACCATTATATCTCCAATCTCAATTTTACTTTCAATTAACGTTTATTGCATCGAACCTGCAGGTTTCCACGCAAATTCCGCATTTAATACAAGTAGCTTCAACAATATGATGAGGCTGCTTCTTCTCACCTATAATTGCATCTACAGCACATTTCCGTGCGCAAACTCCGCATCCGTTACAGGCTTCGGTATTAATTGAAAAAGTAAGCAGTTCCTTGCATACCCCTGAATCGCATTTTCTATCGTAAATGTGTGTTTCATATTCTTCTTTAAAGTAGTGCAAGCCTGATAGTACAGGGTTTGGCGCACTTTGACCCAGTCCGCAAAGTGAAGTATCTTTAATCACTTCGGCCAAACGTTTAAGGTGTATAACTCCTTTGAAGCGCTGCAATGCGCTGTTTTCTTTATCCTTCTTATCATAATTTTGAGAAATGCGTTCAACAATTTCCAACATTCGTTTAGTTCCTTCGCGGCATGGCACGCATTTTCCGCATGATTCGTTTTGTATAAACGCCAAAAAGAATTTTGCAACGTCTACCATGCACGTATCTTCGTCCATTACAACAAATCCTCCGGAACCCATCATAGCGCCGATATCTTTGAGCGACTCGTAGTCAACGGGCGTATCCATAACACTTTCGGGTAAGCAGCCGCCGGATGGGCCTCCTATTTGTACTGCTTTGAATTTTTTGCCGTCGGGAATTCCACCGCCGATATCAAAGACTACTTCGCGCAGAGTAATACCCATGGGTACTTCAACCAGACCGGTATTTGCAACGTTTCCGCTTAATGCAAAAACTTTTGTCCCTTTACTTGTTCCAGTACCAATAGACGAATACCATTCAGCACCGTTATTTAGTATTGATGCAACATTAGCAAATGACTCAACGTTGTTAATTATAGTTGGTTTGCCCCACAATCCTGCATCGGATGGATAGGGAGGACGAGGTCTCGGCATACCCCTCATTCCTTCTATTGATGCAATCAGCGCTGTCTCTTCACCGCATACAAAAGCACCCGCACCTTTTTTAATTTTTAGTTCGAAATCAAATCCGCTATTAAGAACGTTTTTGCCTAAAAACCCGTATTCTTTACATTGAGCAATTGCGTTCTCCAATTTCTCAATGGCCAGCGGGTACTCTGCACGGCAATAGATATATCCAAAAGTCGCTCCAATAGCGTATCCTCCGATAATCATTCCTTCTATCAATTGGAAGGGATCGCCTTCAAGTATTGAACGATCCATGAACGCCCCGGGGTCGCCTTCGTCTGCATTACAAATTATGTACTTCTGATCCGCTTTGTTTTTGTAAGCCAGTTCCCATTTTTTGCCGGTTGGAAAACCGCCCCCACCACGTCCTCGCAAACCGCTGTTAAGAATTTCCTTAACAACCTCTGCCGGCTTCATCAATCTAAGCGCTTTGTCCATTCCTTTGAATCCACCTGCTGCTATGTATTCATCAATTTCATCAGGATTTATTTTGCCGACATTCTTTAATACAACTCTTAGCTGGTTCTTGAAAAAACCGGTCTCCGAAATGTTCTTAACTTTGCCATTTGATTTTCCGTAACTTGCGAATACTTTCGATTCGTAAACACCTCCCTCAACCAAGGTAGCATTCAATAATTTTGAAACGTCTTTTGGTTGGATTTCACCGTAAATTACCCTGTCTTTTCCTGGCAGTTTTATATCAACAACAGGTTCAACAGCTCCATATCCTATTCCGCCGGTTCCAACTACTTTCGCTTTAATTTTCAGCTTTTCCAATTCAGCTTCAATAGCATCTTTAACCTTTCCCGCTCCGGATGCAAGACCGCTGGTATCCATTCCAATAAATATTAACGGGAGGTCGTGCGATTCATATCTTAAATCACTTAAGTAATTCTTAATCTCCTTTTCCTGGGCGGGCGTTAAAGAAGGGTTTGTACAATGAGCAATAAACTCGGCTACGGGTTTCTCAGGTGTGTGAGTTCCGCTCTTAAATTTTATATCTAAAAAATTTTTCATTTACGCACCTACATTTTCAGTTTCGTTTTCTTTTTTGGCTGCTAGAGCTTCCCTTTTGTGTTTCTTTATGATCTTCGGAATTTCTTTAACAGTCAACCTACCGTAGTATTCCTCGTTAATACTAATAACCGGGGCTATACCACAAGCGCCAATACAGGCAACAGTTTCTATGGTAAATAACTTATCCCTGGTTGTTTCTCCGGCATTTACACCCAACTCTGTTTCGAGGGCTTGTAAGATATTTGCAGAGTTTTTTACATGGCACGCCGTACCCCTGCAAACTCGTATTACATATTTGCCAAGTGGAGTTAACCTGAACTGATTGTAAAAAGTAGCAACTCCGTAAATACGGCTAAGAGGCATTCCCAAAAACTTCGACACTTCTTTCAAATCTTTTTCCGGAAGGTATCCGTTTAAATCTTGTATATCCTGGAGTAGAGGAATTAAGCTGCTCTTATCACCTTGCTTATAGTTTTCATAAATTTCAGGGTTCATCACAGTTCCTTTTTGTTTAACTACTGTCGAAATACCAAATAACATGCCAGTGTCCATTTTATGCAAATAATGCGTTTTTTCACAGGAATTTGAGTAATAGTAATTAGTCTCAAAAGAATTTTCTTACTGCTAGGAAATGTGAGAATTCGAATTTCCAATAAGTGGAAGAACCTAAAAAATATTTATTTTTAGTTGATTTTCTCACTTTTTATTCTAAGTATAGGTTTATTTATTATTTGTATAATACCGGTGTTATGGACCAAAATAAACTGAAAATGAGAGCAGCTTTGCTGTCGTTAATAATTGGGTTTGTCCTTTTTGCTGCTAAAATTGTTGCATTTTTAATTACTGATTCATCCGCGGTTTTTTCCGATGCCGCAGAATCAGTCGTTCATATTCTTGCAACTACCGTGGTGGTTTACAGTATTTTTTTGAGTAATAAACCAGCGGATGAAACTCACTTTTACGGTCACGGTAACATTGAATATTTTTCAGCAGGATTTGAAGGGCTCCTGGTAATTATTGCTGCAATAATTATCATTTATACTGCGATTCAAGACATAGTTTCCGGTGCTACGCCTAAAAATCTTGATACTGGAAGTTTGATAATCGCAGGCGCCGGGATAGTAAATATCTTTGTTGGTCTTTACCTTGTAAAACAGGGAAAAAGAACTAATTCCGTTGCATTGATAGCCGACGGGAAACACGTATTAACGGATTCCTTCACGAGTATCGGTGTCATTTTTGGACTTATTTTAATATTAGTAACCGGTATTACTTTAATCGATCCGATCGTTGCAATTATCGTAGCGCTAAATATAGTTTATACAGGGTATAAGCTTATTCGTAATTCATTCGGTGATTTGATGAACGAAACAGATCCCGATTTGCTGAAATTACTGCATGAGAAACTGCTGGAAATAAAACGTATGCATTGGATAGACCTGCATCAACTAAGATTTTGGAAATCTGCAGATAAGGTCTTTATTGATTTCCATCTTACACTCCCCTATTATTTTACGATTAAGCAGTCACATCTCGAAGAAGAATATATTTGCGGCAATCTAAACAAAATTCTATCAGGTTGCGAAGTAAGAATACATATTGACTATTGTGATGATACATTATGCAAATACTGTAACTTCGATACCTGCGAAGTCCGAACAGAAGTTAAGTCTGAAGAAATTGAATGGACTGTTGAAAAAATGATCGGTGAACCCATAAACGCGAAGAGTCATATATCCTAAAGATTCCATCTTTCCAAAAGATGAAATCTCTTCTAGGGCTACCTAGTACTCCAAATTCTCATTCTTCTTCAGCGAGGCCTCTGCCATATCTTTTTTGTAGCGGTATAATTTCTCCTTCAGTGGTTCATCACTCGTAGCAATTATTTGTACTGCAAGTAGTGCCGCGTTTTTAGCTCCGTCGATAGAAACAGTTGCAACCGGTATACCGGGCGGCATCTGAACTATCGAATAAAGCGCATCGTTTCCTTCCAACGATTTTCCTTTCATAGGCACACCGATTACTGGAAGTATGGTTTGAGCGGCAGTAACGCCAGGTAAATGTGCAGCCATTCCTGCGGCAGCGATTATTACCTTTATTCCCCTGGAGGCTGCCGTTCTTGCCCACTCTGAATGCTGATCCGGAGTTCGGTGAGCGGAAAGGATTTTCAATTCAAAAGGAATATCAAATTCCCTGCAAACATCAACTGCTTTACGCATAATCGGCAGATCAGAATCACTGCCCATAATAATTCCAATTTGCGGTCTGTTTGGCATTCAGTATCTCTTTGTTGTCATGATTAATTTATTACTACAAAAATATATTTAGCTTAGGAAGAAACAAAACGATTATTGAATAAGTGCAGCAAATAAAAATCCCGGTGCAAATTAATGAACCGGGATCACTGGAGATTATTTCTGTGCAAATCAGAAATAATATATTTTATTAAACAATTCTTTCCTAAACACTTTTCTTAATCTGATACTTATCACTAATCAAGTGCATAGTTTAGATGAAGATTAAGAAATAACTAATTATACTATTATGCATTCTTAATTATTATCTTCTTCTTATACTGGATATTCCTGATGCATCCGACCGAACATCGTCCGGGTTTCCGTGAAAAGTTATTTTGCTAACCCCGGATGCATCGGCATTCAGGTATTCTCTCGCAAACACTTCTGCTTTTGATGCACCGCTGCAATCAATTTTAACTCTGTCTGCTCGTAGTTCATCGGCATATAATTTTGTTGCACCAGACAGATCGACATCGAAGATACCGGTATTGCCCGAAAGTGTAACCGAACAAGCGCCGCTGATATCGGCTCTAAAGTTCTCCGAGTCAATTCCTCTTACCTTAATACTATTTGCCCCAGATGCATCAAGTCGTTCGAGGTAAGGGGTTGAAACTATTATCTTCATCTTTCTTCGAGGATTAATTTCTCTTTTCGTATCAATGATAAGTTTATCTCCCTTTACTCGGGTTCGAACAAAGCGCAACAAATTATCATCGCCGGATATTTTCAAACCTGGGGATTCACCGACTGAAAGCCTTACGCTAAAGGCCCCCGATACATCCAGTTCATCAAATTCGTCAATATCACGGTACTCTTCCTCGATATCACCGCTGCCCCTAACACCGCTCCAATGGAAACATCCGGTAAATGTAAAGATCGATACCAGAAATAAGATGAGTATTTTTTTTAGCATGATAAAACCTCAATTTTGCATAAATCTTAGACGTTTTGATTATTTCAATGGTTACAAACCTTTACTAAAAAAATTCTTTCGGCAGTTCAGGCTCATTATTATAGTTTACTCGCTAATTTAATACTTCAATAATTCTTATATTTATACACTCTTAAGCAATTATCTTTGTTCATTTTTTTTCCATTGCAGGAATTCATGAACCAGGTAGAACTTAATAAACTACAATCCGATGCTTACGATCATCTTTGGAACGGCAGATACCGTTTAGCTCTAAAAAATGCTAAAACTTTGCATGCCGAACGTCCCGATGACAGTGAAGCAGCCATTTGTTATGCATGGGCATTACTCGAAAACGGTCATCCTACAAAAGCAATGGAATACGCAAACCTAGCAGTAGAATTGAAGGGCGATTCGGTTCGCACGCACCTTTGTCGCGGCTATATTTTAATGCGTCTCAGTATTTTTGAAGGTGCTATCGCCGATCTCGACAAGACAATTGACGAGCAGAAAACACTCCTAGCATGGTCATATATGAATAAAGCCAGAGCTTTTGCCGGCATGAATAATTTTTCGGATGCTAAACTTTCCCTAAAGCTTTGCGAGCTGATTGATAAAGAGAATGAATCCTACAAAAATTACAACAAGTA
>JANQLA010000102.1 GCA_028280855.1 Melioribacteraceae bacterium | reverse complement strand
ATTACAACAAGTATTACGATACCGCTGAAGAGATCGAGAAAAAAAGGAGAAAGGTTCCGCTGAAAAAAGCAACGGGCCTTGTTAAACTAGCCAAAGAAGCTCTTAGCGATAAAGAATCGTGGTTCGCATTATTTCTAGCAAAAGTTATTTCAAACGACGATAAGCTTTCGAAATTCAAAAATGATGCTGTTTTGCTGGAGATGGAAGCTTCATTGCATCAATGTAGGTTCAGACCGGCGCTCAAGCTGGCAGAAGAGGCCGACGAGAAGCTGAAGAAAGATAAGAAATTCAAAAAGCTTTTAACCGCACTCAAAAAGATGCAGGATGAGGATTCATCCGAGACCGATGCACCGTTGCTTCCGCCCATTCGTAAAACACGTATTAATTTGACTGAGCCGCGAATGGATTCCGTAAAAGATGATTCAAAGAAGACGAGTTTTGCCTACTATGATAATAATAATGCGGAAGTATTTTCAGTGAAGCTATTTGATATCGGAAAGTTTAAGACATCTAAACAACGGAAATACTACCAGCAGTTCGATATTGGAGAACTAAAAGAAATCGGTCTTGAAGTGATTTTTGGGAATCCGAATTTTCGGCAAGTAACCAAAGTATTTAATTGTTCCGCGAAATGGTATTTAAATGATTTCGAAATTCATTCGACCGACTTTACATTGCAAGTTGATAAAGACTGGGATTCAGTAATATTTAATCAGCAATGTGGGGAGGAAGAAGACGTAAACTGGTCAATAGGCCAATGTAGAGTTGATATCTATATAGAAGGCTACCGTGTTTGCGAAAAATGGTTTTTTATCGATAACTCATCGGTTGAAGATGAACCTGGCAAAACGAGTGAATTTCCGGAAAAACGTGAAACGACGGAAGAGCAAACAGAGACAACGGAATATCCCATATCAACAAAAACAATCGAAGAATTGCTTGAGGAGTTGGATTCATACATTGGGCTCGAAAACATTAAGCAGTCTGTTCGCTCATTCATTTCTTTTCTGCAATTTCAAAAAGAGCGTGCGCAAAAAGGCCTTAAATCTGATAATGATTTTTCGGCTCACGCAATATTTACCGGCAATCCCGGCACCGGAAAAACTACTGTAGCCCGTTTACTGGGCGATATATTCCGTGCATTAGGTATTCTTAAAAAGGGACATATCGTTGAAGTAGATCGTGTCGCTCTTGTCGGTCAGTATATTGGTGAGACGGCACAAAAAACTGAAAAACTAATTCAGGATGCGATAGGCGGTGTTTTATTTATCGACGAAGCTTATTCGCTTATTAAAAAAGGCGGTAGCAGTCAGGACTTTGGGCAGGAAGCAATAGACACTTTGCTGAAGCGAATGGAAGATAAAAAAGGCGAATTTGTTGTATTTGCTGCCGGTTATACTGAAGAAATGGATGAATTCATAAACTCCAACCCAGGACTTAAATCACGCTTTACCCATAAGTTTGATTTTGAAGACTACACACCGGAAGAGCTGAACAAGATATTTGATTTATACATAGCCAAAGATGAGTACAAGATTACTACCGAAGCTAAGGAAGAAGTCAATAAATATTTGATTAAGCAATACAGGGCGCGTGATAAATCTTTCGGAAATGCAAGACTTGTTCGACAGCTCATTGAAGCATCAAAACTCCAGCTAGCCAATCGTGTTGGTAGACTCGAAGATGATTCAAAAACTGAAGAGGCTCTTTCTACTATAGAAGCTGATGACGTTCATAATGTTCTAGAAACCGGTTCGGAAAAAAAAGTAACTATTCCGGTTAATGAGGAAGAGCTTGAAAGTTCATTGAATGAACTGAATGCATTGGTGGGTCTCGATTCCGTAAAATCCGAAGTTAACGATTTGGTAAAACTTGTAAAATATTTTATTGAACGTGGGGACGATGTAAATGAAAAGTTTTGCTCTCATATATTGTTTCTGGGTAATCCCGGCACTGGCAAAACAACTGTTGCGCGGATTCTAAGTAAAGTCTATTCGGCACTTGGCGTATTGCCGCGTGGGCAGCTCGTTGAAACCGACAGACAGGGATTAGTTGCAACTCATATAGGAGGCACTGCTGAGAAAACCACTACTCTTATTAATAAGTCTATAGGCGGCACTTTGTTTATTGATGAAGCGTACACGCTTGCTCCTACAGATTCTTCGAGCCAGGACTTCGGTAAAGAGGCTATTGACACATTGCTGAAACGAATGGAAGACGACAGGGGTAGATTTATTGTAATAGCGGCAGGCTACACGGATGAAATGAAAGCATTCACCGACCGCAATCCCGGTATAAATTCCCGCTTTACCAAAACGATTACCTTCGAGGATTATATTCCCGATGAACTAATGGAAATTGCCGATGAGCTAATGAAACAGCACAAAATTGAAATGGAGAGCGAGGCAAAAGAAATTCTCAACAAACACTTTCACGAAATATACAGATCACGCGATAAGCGATTTGGAAATGCTCGTGTTGTTCGGAATATAATGGACAAAGCTATACAGCGCAGGCTTCTTCGTTTAGCTGAGCTTCCAAGCGAACATCATGAAAAGAAAGAAAGCGAGCTGCTTGTTGTTTCGGATATGGAACAAGCTTTGGGTACCGCGAGAAAAGTAAAACAATATGACGCAAAAGGCGATCCCGAAAAGTTGGAGAGTTTACTGAAAGAACTTGAGTCGCTTATTGGCCTTAGTGAAGTAAAGTTGAATGTCAATAAACTGATAAGCAGCTTAAAGGTAAACAAGCTAAGGAAAGAAAGAGGATTAAAAGTCATTGAAAAATCGCTTCATTCAGTATTTATAGGAAATCCCGGTACCGGTAAAACAACAGTGGCCCGGCTGATAAGCAAGATTTATAAAGAGCTTGGAGTACTTGAAAAAGGACATCTTGTTGAGGTGGACAGATCTGATTTAGTTGCAGGTTACCAAGGACAAACTGCAATTAAAACAGATAAGATTATTACTGAAGCTGTTGGCGGCACTTTATTTATTGATGAAGCTTATGCGCTTGCGCGGGGAGGTAATGATTTTGGACAGGAAGCAATTGACACCTTGCTTAAGCAAATGGAAGACAAGAGAGGCAGATTGATAGTTATTGTAGCCGGGTACACACATGAAATGCAGAACTTCTTGGAATCAAACCCCGGACTCAAATCGCGATTTAACAATACGTTTACATTCGAAGACTACACTCCTCGAGAATTACTCTATATTGCTGCCGATATAGCAGAAGAAAACGGCTACCGTCTCGATGAAGGAGCGCTGCAAGTTATTCTTGAAATATTTGATACTCTTTACTGTAAACGTGACAGGAACTTCGGCAATGCTCGCACCGCCAGGAATTTATTGTACAAGGCTATCAGCAACCAGGAAGAACGTATCTCAAAAATGTACGACTATACTGATGAAGATTTGATGACTATTAATTTTGATGACGTTCAAAAAGTTAATTCGGAAAGTTTACCCCATTTATAAACTTACCCAAACACGGAATGCTTAAAATTAAAGATCTTACTAAAAAGTTTGGAAACTTCACTGCTGTTAACAAAATTAATATTACAGTTAAGCAAGGTGATTTGTTCGGCTTCCTTGGCCCCAACGGGGCAGGTAAAACTACAACTATAAAAACAATGGTAGGCTTATACTCACCAACCGCCGGCTCAATAGTTATTAATGGAATAGATGTTGTCGAACATCATCTAGAAGCAAAAAAAATTATAGGTTATATTCCCGACCAACCGTTTCTCTACGATAAATTAACAGGTCATGAATTTCTTCTGTTCTGCGGCGGACTTTTTGAAATAGATCGGAAAAAACTACATGCAAAAATTGATGAGTTGGTGGAAAAGCTAAAAATAAAGGAATGGTTAAACAAACGGTCGGAAGAATATTCGCAGGGTATGCGGCAGAGAATTACAATTGCCTCTTCCCTATTGCACGAGCCTGATTTGATTGTTGTTGATGAGCCAATGGTTGGTCTTGATCCCCAGAGCGCTCACATAATTAAAAACGTATTCAAAGAAGAAGCTGCAAAAGGTAAAATTATTTTTATGTCGACTCATTCCTTAAACGTTGTTGAAGAAATTTGCAGCAGGGTCGCGATAATAAACAACGGTAACATAATCTTTGATAATTCAATAGAAGAATTGGAACGACTAAAAGCAGAGCATGATAAAAATTTAGAGCAGTTATTTATTCAACTAACCGATGAAGAAAATTAGAATAAATTTCACTGATGAAACTACTTCTGCACATCCTTAAATATAAGATTAAGACAAATTCCAGGATTGATTTTCAGCTTAGGTTTAGTGATATCTTTAAAGAAGTTGGAACTTTTTTCGTCTATGGTGCTTTTGCAGTCGGCACCTACTTTTTCGCTAAGCTATCAATAAGTATTTTGCTGGATCAATTGCGTATTGGAAATTTTTTGCTCCATCAATTTTTGTCAATTGTATTTTTCATTTTTTTTATATCGGTTAATATTGGTAATATCGTTGTTTCTTGGTCAACTCTATATAAGTCGCAGGAAATAGATTTTTATTTTACCAAACCCGTTGCTCCTTATAAACTCTTCATCGTTAAATTTATCGATAACATATTCTATAGCTCCTCTACTCTGCTAATAGTGTTGCTGGCTGCTTTCCTGGCTTATACATCATACTATCAGTTATCAATCATTGATTTACTTTTCATCATAATTTTGAATTTAATGCCGTTCATATTAGCCGCTGCTTCTATCGGTGTATCCATTTTAATGCTTATGGTGAAGCTTGCTTCGAGAATCGGCGCCAAGAACCTTTTTGTTGGATTAGGGGTTATCTACATAACTTTGCTAGTAATTTTCTTCGATACTATCTCCCCGATGAGCCTTGTTTATAACGTTCTAGCCAAATACCCTGATGTTGATTTTTATTACAGCAGTTTAATACCAACATCAATAACTTTCCTGCCGAATCAGTGGTTCTCGGATTCTTTGTACTGGCTGATCAGCGGAGACCTATACCGTGCTTTTATTTCATCAGCTAAACAGGTAATAGTCTCTTTCAGCCTTATGTTTATTGCAATTATCCTTGGACATAAATGGTACTACCAAACCTGGCTTCAAAATATTCGTATTAGTTCTGAAAAGAAAAAGTCGAACGGCATTATTGAAGAAACATCGAAAAAAATTTTCAGCAGCCCATCAAAAACAGTTGCAATTATCTTTAAAGATCTGACAATGTTTTTTAGAGATTCAACACAGGTAATTCATTCTTTAGTTCTTGCAATTTTGATATTGATTTTTATGGCAAGCACATCCGGTATTTCTTATACCAGGTTCGAAGACATTGACCTGGTAGGAACCGTTTATTTATCGATTTATATTTTTATCGTGCTTCTTTTATCGACTCTTTCATTAAGATTTATTTTCCCTCTAATAAGTCTGGAAGGTAGGACATTTTGGAAGATCAAAACATCGCCTCTTAAGAACCTGGAGTTAAGTAATATAAAACTAATCCCCTTTAGTTTATTAATTGTTATAGTTGGAATTTTACTTACATTTTTTGCTCATCTTAAGCTGGCTCCACACCTTATGCTGTTCAGCATTCTTTCCATAATACCCGTAACGTATTGTTTAATAATGATGAATTTCGGGATGGGAATATTTTTTGTAAAATATAAAGAGAAAAATCCCATAAGAATTGCGTCTTCGAAAGGAGCATCAATAACATTCTTGTTTAGTTTAATATATATGATAATCATCAGTGCACTTCTTTTTATGCCTATTCAGGAGCACTTTACCGTACTTTTAAGTAGTAACTATTTTTTATTAAAGTATATTCGCGAGGCCCATTACATTATATCCGTTATATCTCTAATGATAGGCACTGCGTTTTATTTAAGCGGAGTACGCGCGCTTAGAAAAGATTATTGATTAAGTATCTTCGATGCAATTTTACCTGCTATTTTCAGACGAATTGAGAGTGGGAAAATTCTTGCCAAGAAAGTATTTATTTTGTTAATTGTTCCATCTGTTACAACAATCTTCTTTCCGATGCCTTTAATTGCCGTTTCAACAACCTGGTTTACAGACCTTACATTCGAAGATTTCCCGTTCGCCCTCAGTCCTTGAAATTCTGTCTCCGTACTTCCCGGGCACACCGTACACACATCTATATTATGCTTTTTTAATTCGAACCATAAAGATTCACCAAAAGCCAGGTTGAATGCTTTTGTTGCCGAGTACAAGCTCATAAAAGGAACCGGTATATTTGCAACCACTGAACTTATAATGAATATAGCCCCATTACTGCGTAATGACATTTTTTCAGCAAAGTGGTTTGCTAGTAATGGCATAGGCCGTTGTGTTCAGGTCTACCATCTGTTGTATAACACTTGG
>JANQLA010000023.1 GCA_028280855.1 Melioribacteraceae bacterium | reverse complement strand
CCAGTACCGAAACTGGTAGTAGTCCATTCGCCGACTCCATCCATAGTTAAAAAAGCAGCTTCTGAATAAGGAGAAGCAAAAAAGGCGGAAGCGGCATGTGACTCATGGTGTTCTGGGAACAAAACTTTACTGTTATATCCAAGCTCCTCTTTAATTAGTTCTTTCATCCATAGTTTTTGCTTTATCCATAAAGGCATAGCTTTGATAAAAGATTTAATGCCAACCGGAGCATAGGTGAGGTATGTTTCTAAAAGTCGTTCGAATTTAAGAAACGGCTTATCGTAAAATGCAACGATATCCAGATTACTTGCTTCAATACCGGCATACTGCAAACAGAATTCCGTTGCTTCTTTCGGAAACCTATAGTCATGTTTTTTTCTTGTGAATCTTTCTTCCTGGGCCGCTGCAACAATCTTTCCGTCTTGTATCAAACAAGCAGCGCTATCGTGGTAAAAAGCAGATATGCCGAGAATGTTCATCTATACATAAACCTAAATAAAGTTTGTATAGATACAAAAAAGCCGGTTATATTTCAAACCGGCCCCTAAAACTACTACTTCCCAACTATATTTAATTAGTAGTTTTATGAAATAATTATTATTCCAGGCTTACTTAATAAGCATCATTTTTTTGCTTGCAACAAATTTACCTGTAGTAACAGTATAAACATACAAACCGGAGCTAAGCTGCGAAGCATCGAAAGTAACTTTGTAGGTTCCGGCATTTTTGAATTCACTCAACAACGTTGCAACTTCTTGTCCCAATACATCATAAACCTTCAATGTAACCTTATCCGCCACGGGAACTGCAAACCTGATGTTTGTAGTAGGGTTGAACGGATTCGGGTAATTCTGTTCAAGCGAATAAATTGTTGGTACTGGTAAAGGCAGTTCTTCAACATCCGTAACAATACTGTCAAGATCGGTCGGCGACATGTTAGCCCATTCATCAACAGCAAGAGCACTTAAGATATCTTTAGTAAGAGTCATACTGTGCAGTACTCCGGTAGAAGCTTCGTTATCATTTGAACCGCCGTTTGAAGGCAACCCCCAGTTAGCGCCGTACTTATATTCGAACATCATATCGGTATAAGCAGGGAAAGTAACCGTTGCGCTCCAAAGTGTATCGTTACCGAATAAATCACCGTCCTGACCGCTGTCGTTCAGAAATACTACTAAATTCTGCTCAGAATCTGGCCAGCCTGCCGATGGCCATCCTAGTGGTTCAGCTTCACCAGCCAGAACAACATTTTCTATTGCCTCAAAAGCTTCTCCGGTAACATCGTTCACAGCATCGCGCATATCTACCTGAAAAGTAATAGTAACTTCGTGCTCGGTTACATCTCCTAGTGTTAAACCGTTGTAACCACGTGAAAAGTCAACCACGCCATTAGTTATATCTGTTGCAGTAATAGTTGTGGTTGTAAGTTCATCTTCAAGATCGTCTCCGTAACCGAAACCATGAATAAGCTCATCGCCTTCGAATACTTTTATTGTTTCGCTAGCCTCGAAGAGATTAGAGTTGCTAGAGTTTTGAACCAACGTGATATTGAAATCTTTAGAAGCGTCTTGTACAATACCACCGCCTACAAAAATATTGTCTGTTCCAGGTGTAAAATCGCCTTTCAGAATTTCAACTTCCATATCAGCAGCAAAATTAAATGTGACTTCAATTCCGGAACCTAAGTCATCGTTATAAAAACGAGTATAGCTGGTATTACCGACAGTTACGACATGAGAACGATTGTTATTTTCATATGGACTTGGATTAAGATTATCTTCAGGGTTTCCATTCATTACAAATTTAAAGAATAACCTCGATCCGTAATCTTCAGCAATTACGTTTATTGTTCCACTGTAAATTCCATCTCCATCTGAATCAGTCATTGATTCCGGCGTCCAGTTATTAAAGGATCCAGTAACTTCTATTGTACCGGAGCCAGGATTAAAGTTACCTTCCTGAATTTGAACATTCATATCAACATTCAGTGTAACATTAACAGGCACTAAATTTTGAACTGATCTTTGAATTATTGGCAAACCACCAGTAGCAAAAATTCCATAATATGCTGTATTCCCATCAGGCGAAAAATCAATTGCCCTGTTTCTTTCACCTGAATCTCCGGGATTATTAAATTCCCATTTTAAACTATCAACTATAATATCATTTACAATATCATAGCCATAATATGTTCCATTTGTATAACCCTCAGCCTGGTTTTCGAATGATCCGGCACTAGCCCAAAATAGATCCGATTTTGGATTCCAAGCTGCTGATTCTGTAGCAAATCCATTTAGAATAGTACCAGTAGAATCATAACCTGAAAAAGGATTTGGTCTGTTATATACTGTTATAATATTGGAAGGATAACCGCAATGATAAATTGTATTACCATCTCGCGATACCATAATTGTTCTGGCAAATGTATTCGTTTCAGTTACAGCGGTTCCTGCAAATGTAAAATCCGGATTAAAAACCTTGATAGGTCCGCCGGGAAAAAGTGTGGAGACAAAAATTCTCCCATCATCAGCAACAGCAGGGGCTGATGGAAAGCGAAAATCACCCTCTCCTAATTCCACGTCTATTCTATTTAATCCTTCCCCTGTTTTATGATCAATACGATGCATTATACCATCCCGCCAAATTGCTAAGATATCACCGTTATGATCCGTTCTCATTCCCCTAGGATTTTCAATAACACTTGGGTACAAAGTATCCGGTTCACTAAATCCTACTTGTATTCGAAAAATTGGATCAAGATCTGCCGTTGTTCCATCAGGATTAAATACTCTAATTGCGTATACGCCCCGAACTGTATCTCCTTCTGCAACTGCAACATCAATAAGATTCCAGACTTGAACCCAAATTTTACCTTCTCCGTCAACGGCTAAACCATGGATTTGACCTCTAATTGTATCAGGATTTTCATCAGTAAAAGCCCAGGTTCCTCCAACATTATTCCATTGCGAAAAGCTTGTTGAAGCAATTGCCAATAAAAAAACTAAAAAAAGCGAAAGTTTTTTAAACATACTACCTCCATTTATTTGAAAAAATTATTTGTAATGTATTTTATAGTTAATTCCTACCGTAGTAAGGGGCGCTTATATCATCAACTAATACCCTAACAATGTTTTGAAAAAACTTGATGTTATCTCCATCTTCAATTTGCCTTCTTCTTACCATGTATAAATCATTACTTATGCCCCACGCCATCGAAACAAGCTCATCTGGCACTTGACTATTGAATTGATCAGATTTTAATAATTCTGGGTAAAGAAATTCTATACTTTTATCCGGGCTTACAATGATTATTGGATTAATACTTGTATTTCCTACGTACATATCACCATCTTGTGCAAACGTAATATCCCGAGTAACACCTCCGTTATTGTAGAAAGGTGATAAGTCAAAATACTCTTCTTTACTACCCAATGATCCATCCTCATTAATCAGGGAACGGAATATTTTTTCAACACTATCCTGTACCGTACTTGTATATAAAAATGTTTGATTACCATCTTTGAAAATTCTAACAGCGTTAACCAATCCCAAATACCCATGTTCCGTAACTTGCTTATCTGGGTAACTAACCGAGAATATTTTATCTCCTGATCCACCAGCCCAAATTCTGTTTTTGTCGTCGGTATCAATATCAAATATTTTAACATTCTGGTCATCAAATATGAGGAAAGGATTATCAGGAGTAATGCCCTCTGCAATTTCAAATATGGCAAACACCCTATCGGCACGGGCTCCTAATATTATTCCTCCTGGTCCAAAGTTTAATGAAGAAAAATGAGTAAATCCTTTTTGATTGTAAAGAGCAGGTTTAACGCCTTCGGTATGTATATACTCTCCCAAATAATTGCCGACATTAAGATTATATGCCGATGCATAAATATTTGTGTTTGCATCAACACAAATTCCATAGTACTGAAGAGGAATTATTGGATCAACAAAAAGCTCTTTAACAGTTTCAAGAAGTCTGTAAGTGTGGTACTCGCTTGCCAATTCCGAGCCGACTACAGCAACGCGGATATTCGCATAAACCCCGTCCGAATCAGATGGAACATCAACGAGAGGAGCTTTTACAACGATTCTTGTCGGCGAAGCTTCTAAAATGTCTGCCCCGTTACCTGCACCGAAGGTAACGAGGTTTTCATCAATAACACTTGAAAAATTTTGACCGTCAATTACAATTTCAGATACACCGTTAAGGGCTTCACCGTCTGGCGTAACAGACGTAATTACAGGTCTTTCACCCGAAGGGCCGACTCTGTCAAATAAACTTGGGGTTGGGTCCTCATCACAATATTGTAAAGAAAGTAAAAGAAACGATGAAGTAAAAACAAGAGCCGCAGTTCTTTTTAATTTTTTAACGATACTTATCATTTTGGTAAATACCCTGTATTAGCTTTCAAAATGTTTAAACCTAGTAACCAAATCGAATCGAGAAGCGATGTACATCATCAAAAATATCCCAAGGGGCATAAGCGTAATCAACACTTACATGCATTCCCTGAACTTCATGCTTTAAACCCATTCCTGCAGTAAATCCACCATCGTCTCGGGGGAAATTATAACCGGTTCTAAATGAAAAAGAATTTAAATATGTATATTCACCGCCCAGAAAAACCTGCTCCTGAAAATCTCTTGGGTGAGATGCATCTACTGAGAAAAGTAATGAATGGACGTTCGGATCATATTCCATTAAGTCCAGTAAATTCATCGACATTCCCAGTTGAAAAATAATGGGCAGCTGAAACCCGTCTTCAACATATTTAATTTCTTCGGAAAAGTTTCTTACACTCATACCCAGGTTAAGGCTTTTAAATCCAGTTTTATAAATCAGTCCAAAATCAAAAGCGAAAACACTCTCCTCGAACTTTTTGGTATCATATAGGCCGCCGTCGAGCAAACCGATAATACCGTCGCCAATCAAGGATTGTCTTACATATTTAATATTTCCACCAACTGAGAATTTTTCAGAAAGAGACCTTGCGTAACCAATTCCGATTGCAATGGCGGATGGAGAATATGTTTTAACATCTATAAATCCTTTATCATTGTTAGCTCTTATAGTCTGCTGGAATTCTCCATAATCAACTGCTACCACCGATACCCCGAAAACGCCCATGTAAGTATCGAACGGTTGAAATGCCGCTGAGGCTGCAATATAGTTGATGTCGGCAATCCAGTTGGTTTGACTCAAAGTTACATCAGCGAATTTATCAATTTCCGCCATTGCTGCGGGATTGTAAAACATAGCAGATGATCCGCCAAATGTTGATGTAATAGCATTTGCCATACCTGCGTTGCGTGCATCAGTGGATACATTAAGAAACTTCATACCGGTTTGAGCTAACTTTTGCGTCTGCGAAAAAACACCCGTATTCAGTAAACAGGCAGCCAACAAAGCTGTAATAAAAAATTGTGTAATTTTTGTTTTCATTTATTATCCTGATTACAATAATTATCTGATTACAGTAAACTTAGTAATATGTTTTTCACCTGTATCTCTATCCGTAATAACTGCAATATAAATACCACTAACAACCAACTGGTTCGATGAAGTATTCAAATCCCAAAACTCATCACCGCTTCCGTCATTGTGATCAATTTCTCTTATCAACTCACCGAGTTCCGAGAATATCTGGATTTTACAATTGCCAGGGATTTCGAAAAATGCGAGCCTGTTCTGCCTTGCAGGGAACAGTAAATTATTTGGATCGGCAGATACTATATACGGGTTCGGAACAACCCTGATGTCGGTAAGTTTTTCTCCGGGAGGACGCTTAAGTGTTGCAGGGTCATATGTCTGTGTATAAAAACGACCGCTTCTTAGCGGACTGCCTGCAGGAGTTAAAGCCCCTCCTGTATTATCGCCGGGTAATCCCACGGAAACAACGTAGTAGTAGTAATCAACTCCCCTGGTTGCTGTTGAATCGTCAAAACTTAATGCTGTATCATCTCCTTCAAAAATTTTCGTGTAGGAACTGTCAAAATTTCCCCTTGCGCGGTAAACCTCAAAGCCCGATATTGTTGGCCCGCTTCCGTCATGTTCCCATCGCAATTCTATTTTATCGCCAACCCCGGTCACCTCGAATCTTTGTGGAGGATAAGGGTTTTCGGGTATAACAAAGCCGTCACCTTCATTATAATTTGCGAGAATTTTCCGGAAAGTTTTCATCAGGGAATCTTTACCCGTCATAACAAATTCATTTTTCTCTATATCGGTGATTAGACCGTTCTTAAATCTTCGACCAATAGACACGGTACTGTCGTAATCCAAGCCGCTGGCAGCTTCAGCCCAAACTATTCTAATACTGTCGCCGAATTGCAAGGTATAAGGTCCGTAACCAACTGTATTAGAATAGCCGCCCGATGTTCCTTGCCCGGGATCGGATTTTTGAATCGCAAAATTTCCCGAAGGTTCAATAACCCACGCGTGTCTCTGCATATGCCCATTTTGAATAAAACTTTCATATTCCTCTGTCATTTTAGCGCCGTTAAAAGCGTCATTCCCTGATGTTAATTTGTCGTCGGAATGTTTCCATCCGGTTGTTGAAGGCTGATTTATGTCGTCATTGGAGTCGTCGGGAGAAGTATCTGCATGAATAGTTAATTGACCAATAAACTGTGATGAGCCCAACCTGCCAACTGTGTCTGTGGCAGTTAAATAATTTCGGGCTGTGCTTGGCACCCAAATTGGCCCACCAATGTTATCATAGTCAACTTCTCTTTGAGGCCAGAACCCGTGCCACGCAAATGTAGCTCTGAATTGTTCGTTAGCCGGATCTTGTCGAACCCCGTCACCCCTTGTATCGATCATAGTATTCATACCCCAACCGCTGCCGTTTCCTATAACAAAACGCGTATTAGCCGAAACAGACCAGCGATACTGCCAGAAGGCATAAAAATCTTCAACTGATTCCCCTTGTCTTTCAATTTCGGCGTCATCGTCAACATTACCCGTATTAATAAATGTGTATTCATGAATAATATAATTATCATGGAACTCCTGGCTAAACTGATATACTTTTCGTTTAACTATTATGCCAAGCTG
>JANQLA010000571.1 GCA_028280855.1 Melioribacteraceae bacterium | reverse complement strand
AGGTGAAATATTAAAGAACCCGATTTTCGGTGATGTATTGAAAGATAAATTATGTTGAATGCCACCCCTTATTTCCCTGTCGAACCCGGTTGTGGTATCATCGGCTGTAATCTCCGTGAAAGATGTTTTAGTTCTTCTATTCCTGAATTCACTTCTGTAACTAAAGCCAAGATTTTCGTACCATTGCTGATCTTTGCGAGAAATTCCTTCTCTCCTGAACGGGTACTTTTGGGACATATTAAAATTAAGATTCGGCAGTATTTCCGTAATATTTCCTGTTGACAGGTTTTGATTTCGACTATAACCAATAGTTAAGCTGTTACCAGATTCATCCCAGCGTTTATTAAAAGTTGCACTGGATGTAACATTCTGCGTTACAAGGTCGCTGTAATTACGCCTGTTCGTCTCAAGGAATTCACTCGACATAAACGATATGTTTGCATTCAATGATGTTGTGGGGTTAAAATCCTGGTTGTGACGCAGATTAAAATTCCAGTTCAACTGTTCACTAAACCCAGTATCACCTTCTTCGCCGCGCGTTATTCTAGAGACTTCTGCATTGAGGTTGCCGGTAAATTCATACCGCTTCTTATAACGGTACCTCGTCCTGTAGCGATATCCGCCCTTTGTATAAAAATCCGCACCGAGCATTAAATCCATGTATTCGCTTATTGCTAAAAAATAACCAGTGTTACGAAATGTGTGCCCAAGTTGACTATCGAATCCATAAGTAGGGATTATTATACCTGAGCGTCGCCCTGACTCATTCGGCAATACAGCGAACGGCAACGGTATCGGAATCGGTACACCGCCTACATGCATAAATATCCATCGGGCTATAATTTTGTCATTCTGAATAACTTTCATCTTTGAAGCGGTAAAATAAGTGTCGGGCGTATCGCTTTCACAAGTTGTATACAATCCGTCTTCTACAAAGTAAGTAGTTCTATCAACCTTCTTAACTTTATCTCCCCGGTACATTTTATCGTTATCTTCGTTTTTTGCAAGTGAAATAAAACCCTGCTGAGTCTTAAAGTTATACTTTAGCGAAGTTCCTTCGTAAACTTGCCCCGCTTCCGAAAGCACAGGCGTATCGATAAACTTTGCCGCAGAGGTATCTGATGTATCCGCTATTCCGCGCGCTTCAAGATTGTTGGTGTTGAAGTCAACGTCTATATCGCCGCTCTTTAATTCCGATTGCTTGTACTTTAGTTCCCCTTTTCCATACAGGAACATTTTCTTACCCGTTACATTAAAGGAAAGCGAATCCTTGGCATTGGAATAGATGATATCGTCCACGTCAAATTTTTTCTTTGTGCTGCTTGTATCGGTGAGCGAAGTATCAACGATTGAAGTATCGACCGTCGATTCAAGTAATATAGAATCAGCGATAAAGGGATTAGCAAACGTTGTATCGGTAACCTGGGCTATTAACATTGATTGGTAAAGTAATACAAGCACGATAGTATAATAAATAACGCTAATGATAGAATAAGCTTTTCGATTCTTAGATAAATTGATCATCTGTCTTTTTCAGTATTCACTAAGATAAAATTGCATTGTAATTCATAACAGTCTAACTTCATCTTAGTTTTTTCAGATTATTATTTTCAATTAGAGATTTCATTTGAGTAATTGCAATTTCGTTTAGTTGCTTTAATCTTTCAGTTTCCGAAATATTTTGATGAATAAGCACTGAATTTATACTCTCCAGATTACTTAAAACTACCAATTGTTCTAAACTTGCAGAATCACGTATATTTCCTTGCGCCCCGGGATTCTTTTCTCTCCACTCTTTAGCCGTCATACCAAAAAGTGCAACATTTAGCATATCCGCTTCG
This sequence comes from Melioribacteraceae bacterium, assembly GCA_028280855.1. Classification (GTDB taxonomy): domain Bacteria; phylum Bacteroidota; class Ignavibacteria; order Ignavibacteriales; family Melioribacteraceae; genus PGYT01. The sequence continues at coordinate 3,054 of JANQLA010000571.1, read as the reverse complement.
TCAGCATATACAAAGTTTATTTGCTTCTTACTAAGAATATGTGGAATAATATTTTCCTTAATAGCATCAGTATGAATTCGATAGTTTACTTTCGCTAAAACACGTTGCAGATTCCACTCAAGTTTCAGGTGTTCGTTTTCAGCATTTTTTAGTCGCTGAAACTCTTTTATAAGGTAGAGTTTAAATTCAATTGAAATCCATGAAGCAAATTCTAATGCGATATCTTTATGAGCAAATGTTCCACCGTACCTGCCGGGTTTTGAGATAATCCCAATTGCATTTGTAGATTCAATCCACTTCTTTGGAGTCATTACAAAACTATTGAGCCCTGCTTGTTTTCTAAACCCGTCGAATTCGACGGGTTTAAAATCATGATTGTACAGCAATTCCCAAAGTCCCAGCAATTCAATTGTATTCCTGTTGCGAAGCCAATTTTTGATAACATCATCAGTATGTGCCTTGTCACGATGACGAGCAATATCTGTGAGAGAGAGATAATCATCACCGGTTGATTTAATAACGACTATTTCAGTTCCCTTAACGGATATAGTTTTTTTCTTTTTCATTTTTATATTCACTACAATTGAATGAATATGTATTCGCTCGGCGAGAGGAATTTCATCAAGCTCGATTAGATTTTGTTCTCAAAAAAGATTTTGGCTCATTTCTCGGTTGTTCTGAGAACAATATTTTTAGAATGCCCTGTAAAGGTAATTAATTAAATGTTGTACTCACAATTGTTATTGGTTCCGGGTACTTCAAATCGCCTATTACTGTGCCTAATACAGGCTGAGCAACAAGCTTTACATTTGTTGCAGCGCTTTCTTTTCCACCCAGTTTCAATGCCAGGTTAAGAATATCGTTAAGACCGCCGTCGCCAAAAAATTGAAACAGATCCATTTCGATCTTTAGCGGAATGACTGTGGCTTCTCCTACTCCCGGCACATTAACAGGTTTATCAATATTGCCTGAAATAGTTTTTTTATCATTCAGGTATAAGTCCCATGCAAACGATTTTAATGATACGTCCGAAGCGCCGTAGCCCCCTGTTCCGTCATTTGGATTTTTAGCCGCAACATTTACATTAAACGAAACAGGCATTTTGCCGGAGGCAAGCATTGTTGTTAAATTAATTATATCAAACGTACCGAAATCCGAAATTTTCGATTTATTTGAAATCGCGATTCCGTTGACAGTGAAGCTATTTACATTATCCAGTTTAAATTTAAGCCTGGAAATATTTGTTATTGTTTGTAGGACCGAGCAGCCGCTGATAATGAAAACCGCAACAAGAGATGTAAGAACTATCTTCCTCATTTTTTCCTCGATGATTGAATTTCATTAATAATCGCATCCGCAACTTTTAATGCTTTTAAACCGTCTTCACCGCTAACTACGGGTCGTTTGTCTTCCAAAACCGCGTCTACGAAAAGCTGTAACTCGTATTTTAACGCATTAACATCTTTTTGCTGCGGCTGTTCGTAAATTACAGACTTCTTATTTTCCCCAACGCCCATTTCGCCGAACGAAATAAAATGTTCAAGCGATGAATCATCCGGTGATACCAGTCTGTAAACTTCCGAAACACCTGTTGTAAAATCGAGAGTGATATAAGCATCCTTCTGAAACATGCGCATCTTACGCATCTTCTTCTGCGAAATCCTGCTGGCGGTTACATTTGCAACAGCGCCGTTTTCAAATTCGAGCCGGGCATTAGCTATATCAATATTATCCGACACAACCTCTACCCCGCTTGCTTTAATTTCCTTTACATCGCTTTTAACAAGGCTTAGAATTATGTCGATATCATGTATCATCAAATCATGAATAACCGCCACATCGGTACCCCTGGGGTTAAACTGGGCTAACCTGTCTGTTTGAATAAACTTCGGGTTAAGATTGTATTTTTCGAGTGAGAGCAGCGCCGGGTTAAAACGTTCAATATGTCCGACCTGGAATTTTAATTTCGTTTCGGCGGCAAGTGCAACAAGCGTTTCGCCTTCGCTAATCTCAGCCGTTATGGGTTTTTCAACAAACACGTGTACATTGTTTTCAAAAGCTTCCTTCACCAATTCATAGTGTGCACTTGTAGTTGCAACAATAGAAACCGCGTCAACTTTCCTTAGTAAACTGTTTAATGAGTCGTATACGGAAACCTGGTGTTCGTTAGCAACTTTTTGAGCCTTTGTTGGATCAATATCAAAAACGCCTGTTACTTCACAATTGTCAATTTCTTTTAAAAGCTTTGTATGAATATTGCCGAGATGCCCTGTCCCTATTACTCCTACTTTCAACTTGTTCATTTTATCTGCTTATTATTTTTTTGAATCCGATTATTTCGTCGTAACCGCCTTTTTTTTCAGTATTGTAATATACAAAAACATAGTATTCATTTTTTGTATACCAATCGTTTCCTTCCAATGCAAGCCAGTTAACATCTTCAACATATCCGCCATTATTATTACCGGTAACATATTGATAGTCGTATACGCCTCTTTTTAATTCCAGCGTAATGTTGAATATACCGGTGTCATCCTGCAGCATCTTAAAATCAGGATAAACCTGCCAATCAACAAACGAACCCGTTAGGTATATATCGTCATAAATATTTTCCGGTGCACGGAGCTCGAATCTTACATCCAGGTAATCGGCATTGTCGTTAAACGGCTCCAAAAGTTTGTAAGCCCCGTTAAAATCCTTTCTGCCGCTTTTAAAGTTCCGTAAGACATCAACCCCTACAAATTGCGCGTTGGCGCCGTTTTCCGAATATTTATTTATATCCAACAGGTCTGTTTGGCGGTATTCGTTACCGGGCTGAATATCCTGCACGGTAAACTGGAAACGGTCGGTACCGTTCCATTCAAAATATTTATTCTCCTGGTTAAAGTCTCTCGTTATAACAACCGGGTAATCAAACTTTCGGTTTGCAAAAATTTCCGTATTTTTAACGCGGAATTCTTCGAGCGAATCGGGTAGAGTGAACCTTGTTGTTATATTGTAAACCTGCCCGTAGTTGCTTGGATAAGCGGACCTTCCCTGCAGCCTTTCCCTTCT
>JANQLA010000161.1 GCA_028280855.1 Melioribacteraceae bacterium | reverse complement strand
AAGTTCTATTGATTTCTTACATTTGAATTTATGACACAATGGGAATAAATACCACTAGTGGTATTTATTTGGTTGTTGTGCCTCATTATGAGTTCTTACAATTTTTCGTGAGTATAATGAATCTTAATTCAAAGCTAATGTTAATCAACAATCAACTTACACTTCTTAACGCCAAACGAGTTTTAATTAATAAGATCACTTTATCCATAACACAACCATCACATACTGACTTCAACGTAAAGTATAACCCGATTTTAACAATCATTTTTTTTGTGTTGGTTTCTTTCTTTTTTAGTCATCAGGTTTGCGCTCGGGACAGTACAAATTTTTCGTACAACCATCAAATAGGCTATGAAACGGCTGCCCAAAGTACACAAGATCCTCTTGTTAGTGCCTTGCTTGCGCGTAATTATTCTGAAGATATGGCACGCTTGTTTGTCGAAATTTCTGAAGTAAATAGAAGATACAATGGCGGGAAGTTAGCTCAAGAAGACATTGTTTACAATTCAATAAGTGGTTTACCAGTTGTTGGAGGTCCCGCTGCAGGAGCGCTTATTTCGATAACAAATGAAGATCGCTCAGAAACAACGGGTTTAGCTTATGGTGATGTTGGCAACACATCCGTAGCTGCGAATCGAATTGACTTCTTTTTTCACCCTGATCGGGGAGTTCGACTTTACTGGACAGACGAAACAAAGCAGGCTTATCAGAATTTACTATCAACTTATACAGAAAACCAAATCAAAAGCGCTTTTAAATCGGCAATAAGTGATGTTAATGGACAATTGGATCCTGAAAACTTAGAATATCTACATAATCAACTGAGTCTAGGTGAAGGCGGAATCTTAGGTTGCGACCCAACAAAAGAATGTCAAAGATTTGAAGGATACCATCGAGTAAGTGTTTCTCCAGCAGTTAAACTTCCAGTTGACCCTAATGTGTTCAATGAACTTACCGGACTGTCTGATCAAATAAAAAAGTTAGAACAAAAACTTAATGACAATAACTCAATTTCAAACAGTGAACGTGCTCAACTTCGTCTGGAATTACACAGTTTGCGAGGAGAATTAAAATTTATATTAGAAGAACAGAAACTAACTCAAAAAACGTTAGAAAAGCAAACTGAACTTTTAGAGAAAATTGCTGAGCAAACTCGCCACGTAGCTCCCTCTGCGGATGAACTGGAAAGACGAGAAATAGCAGAAATGCAGTCTAATCCAGTAACTATAGGAGGCGTCTCTATTTTTGTTCCTAAAGATATTCGCGCTGATTTACGACTAGGAAATGAAGCTTTAAAAACAGTTGATGCACTTATTAGAATTAGTGGAGGTAGTGAAGATGCTCAAAAATTTATTGCGGCAGGCAATGCTACATTACAAGTAGTAGGTGCAGTAAGTACTATTAGCAAATTATCATCAGGAACAATAACTGCTGGAAAAGGTGCAATGATGTTATCAAGTGCGACTTCTATTATAGGTGCTGTAAGCGTTGCTATGGAACTATTTGGGCCTGGACAATCTGATCCAACAAATGAAGCGTTCCAGCAAATCTTTAAAATGCTTGGTGCAATACTCGAGAATCAAAAAATTATGCTCGAAAAATTAGAAGGACTTCAAGTCGGTCAGCAGCACATCTTGCTACAATTAGCTACCATTTCTGATGCTCTTAGACAATTATCAGCCGGTCAACGTGATTTTAGTATAAGTGTTATTTCAAATTTAGAAGCAGCTAGTTGTGAAAGACAAACCAACCAACTTGATTTAATAGAAAGAACAACAGAAATATTCCGAACACTTCAGTTAGAAGATCTTAGAAGAGCTCTTCAATCAGTTTCACCAGAGATTTTAATAGAGTTAAGTGCTACAACAGGTATTGATTATACACCTACTAACGAACAATATCTGGAACTGTTAGTAAGACTAGTAACTTTAGGGTCAATTTTTGAGGAAAATGGTGGAAGATCAAATAATCAACCTCCATTTTTCGATTATAAAAATCTACTTTTGATGACACCTAATGCCCCAGAGAAAGACTTTGTATCAAATGGCAATGTCGCTTACCGAATGCAGACTTGTGGTGGAGAAACACAAATATCACAACATGATAGACGTGGAATGACTTACGAGATTCTCTCGGGTGCGTGTGTAAACAGTTTTAATTGTAGTAGTCTGTCAACTGATGTTGATGGAGTTTATTTACAAGACTTATTGGTTACTTACCTAAAGATTGTTGACGCACTAATGCAGTCAGAAGCGGGCAAAGAAGCCGTCAAAAACGATATTTATAATATTCAACAACTGCTAAAAGACGAATACAAAAAGCTTGATGAACAAGCGAAAACAGCAAGAGAGTTATTGCCTATTACCATAAAACAATATGCTATGCAGCTAAATGAAGTTGAGGCATGGATAACTTACGCTTTACAACTAGATATAGCCAGTGTAATAGGTCCGAGCTCAAGCATTGGCTGGTCTCAAAGAAATGCCAACAAAACCTTTGGAGAATATATTTTAGCATCAGATGAGATGTTACGCGAGCAAGAAATTAAAAAACAGTTGGATAGTTCATTTTACGCTAGAGCTTCAATAGCAGAGCATCTTGGGCTTGGAAAAATGTATACTGGCTCGGAAGATAAATTAAAGTATTACTGGCATGCACACAATTGGTCAGAAGGTAATAATCCAGATTGGTGGATGGTTGCCGGGTTCCTTAGCGGAGAGTGGTTTTCGTTCGACAAAAATCGGCTGAGAGCTCATTTAGTAATGGAAGGAGGAAATGTGGGAGCTCTTGATTCTTATTTAAACAAAAATAGAACTTTGATTCCAAAAGGAGGCGATAAGAATATACTATTAGACGGTATTTTTAGATACACACAGTATCGTTCGCACAGAAGACGAAATGAAACTTCTGCTGATTATTCTGATGGTCATCATCATTCTTGGTGTTTTGATTTAGGATCACACTTACCTCTATACCGACCAGGAGAGGTATCATCAGGAAGACTGCCATTAAGTTTAGGAGATAATACTTTTTCAGTGAAATGGAGCCGAATCAAACCAGATCGTATCCAACGCTCAACTGAACTTTATCAGAAGTACATTAATATTGTATGTTCTGCACCTAATACAAAAATGCTATACAGGCATGTATATCCTGCATGGGAAAGAGACAATAAGTTCCCAAAGAATTCTGATGAAGCTCTATCAACAATAATGAAAGACATCAATTTCTCACGAAGTATACTATTGCAAGCTATTCTACCTACTTCTATTCGAACTTTAAAAGTAACTCGAGACGATTGGGAGACTTACATGATTACTGGAGCAAATTCAGAAAGCCTTCCGAGCTACAAAGGTTGGTTTGCCACACCGTTAGGAATTCCCAGGGAATCTTTGAGTAGTGCTATTAGAAATGGAGATATAGTTGGTTCAGATTTTGGAGTACCTTTTTTGACTCATACTCCAAAAGAACTGGCCTATCATAGAAAAACGATTCATAAACAAGCCAGAATTGCTTTAGCAAAATTAACTGCTGCACGTCTAGCTATTATTACCGCATTGGAGTTAGGGTACGGCCCAGACTGCATCAACTCTAATGTTCAACTCCACTCGCTGCACAGCTCTATACTACAAGGAGCTTTAGTTTCTGGGGTTGAACTTAGAAGTATTAATTATTCAGAACCTAAGGGTCGTCAAGCTCTTGATCGTTTACTTTTTAGCAAGGAACTAATTAATGCTTTTTTAAGTGAGTTCAACCAAGATGAGCTTGACTGTAATAAAGGTTACTATGCTGCAAAAAAACATATTGAAATTTTAGAACAATTTGAAGCGACTATGTCTAATTGATCCGATTTACGAATGTCAATTGATAATAGTTAAATTTCGTAAAATAAAGTCTATGAATAAAACGAGGCACAACAAAACCTAAACTGCATTAAAACGCAGTTTAGCCAGACCGTTGTGGGTAATTAGCCAGCAGAGATAGAAACAGCAAACAATTAAAATAAAATCAAATGAATAGATTGATTATTAGCATAAGTTTATTTTTAATTCCATTGATTTCTTTTGGACAGGACTTAGAACATGATTTTCAAAAACTTAAACTGCCAAGACTTAATAAATCCAATTATTTAACAACATTTGATTCAACCCAGATAAATTATGGGATAGCTGATAAAGTGACTTCCAAATTTGGATTTTCTGAGTATAATAAATTAGGTTATTCTAAACATTACAAAGGGATTGATGGTGTGCCAGGTGTTGGTTTTACGACTTTTTCTAAATTTCAATACTTGTCAAAACTTGACAGCAAACTAATGATTGACGAAAACATAATCTCTCTGCAACCAGACAAAAAATTATTTATCTATGGATTCACTACGAATATAAACGAGGGAAATAGAGTGAATAAAAATTATAGCAGATTATTAATGTCAGCATACCGTCAAGAAATTGATTCGGATTACTTGAATTATGCAAATAATTTCACTTCGTTGGTAGTAAAAGACAAATCTGAATTTTGGAAACGTAACTGGATAAATACGGGTTATGGTATGAGCTATTTAGCTAAAGATAATCCTTTCATGGGCGGAAAAGCATTTGCGGTTGGTTTCTTTTACTTATGGGAAGCTCTTCATTATATACCAATTTTTGGAGGTCCATTTTTCGGCGAGACACAAGAGGACAAAATAATGATACCTATAATAGGTATTAGTAGCTTGATTGTTTGGAAAGGATTATTTGGTGGTTTGATAATCGGTAACAGATACTTAAAGATTAATAATAACGTCCATAATAGTGGATATAAAATACCGTGTAATCTTGAATATTAACTACGCCTCCAATGCCCCGCTGCCGCAAGTTTAGCTGCGCTGAGCTGCGCCACCGTCCTCGCCTTTGCATAGCTACGGCGAAGCAAGGTGAAACTTTAGGCGGTGTTCCGTCGCTGTAGCCAGCTATGGCACAAGAGACACGCGGTCATAAACTCGGTTGTAACTTGTGGCTTTTAAATCAATAATTACACTTCTTAATGCCAAATATTTATTTTTCTGCTAACAGAGGATGAACCATTGTACACCTGCAGTACATGAACTCCGTTTTGTAATGTTGAAATATCAATTTTTGATTCTCCCTTTGAAATAATTCCCTTTTTTGCCAGGGACCCGGAAGGTGTATAAATCGAATATTCAGCATCTGCCACAGATTTTAAGCTGACCTTAATTTTAGTACTGCCCGGATTTGGAGCAATGGTAATATCCTTGAACGAATTTTTTGCCTGAGTTCTTCCGGCAGATGTACCTTCCGATTCCTTAAAATGGGCAAAAACATAATGGAAGTTGGTAATGTCATTAAATGAATAGCTGCTAATGGCACCCTTTGCTACGCCATCAACTATAACTTTTTGAATTTCAAAACCATCAAAAGGTATAATGGTAACTGTATGATTAGACCCCGTATCAACCTCAGTAATTCCATACGGTGATATTTTACCACCGCAGTTACTGGCCGCCGTTATTATTTTAAGTTTGCCCGTATAGCATTTATATTCGCTTTTTTTATCCGTTGTTCCGCAAACGGTTCGTGTTCCCTGGGCTACATTGTTATTACCATATCGGGCAACGTCAATATAAGAGTTGGTAATGTTAATATTTATGGTTGAGCCCGGTTGTTGTACCCTAAACATTCCGCCATTAGGGTTCAGGTAAACCAATTCGTCAATATTAACATGTTTGGTATAGTTACCCTGGCGGGCCTCTAAAAATGCATTTTCGGGGTTACGACCCGATGTACCTACTACCGCAATATTTTTAAAAGTTGCGGTGAGATTATTTCCACATCCATTGCCCCATCCTCCTTGTATGGGCACACTAAAAAACTCATGTTCAATTACCGTGTTTTCAACGGTAATGTCGTCGTATATTTTTATAACATCGTCGCCACAGCGGAAATAGCAATTTTTTACGGTACCTCCTTCTCCTGAAACATATCCATCGCTGTTATTATACCGGCCGCCACGGTCATCGATAAAGCGGCTGCTATCCAAATGAATAACACCTTTAGGAAAATATCCTTTCATATGAAATTTTTTAGGATTTAAGGAGGTAAGGTTTTCAATACGTAAAACAACTTTATCATCATTAGTCGATTTGGCCGAAAAAGCCACAAAAACTTCTTTCACTCCCAGGTAATCTTGCTCAGGGGTTCCGTATATTATCGATGAAAATTGATCTTCACCACGAATAGTTAAATCGTGATTGGTATAAAATTCACCGGTAACGGTTACAAATTCTTTAATAACTATTTTTTCTACTTCCGATGGTACGGTCCAGACGTTATTAAATAGTAACTCACGGTTTTGAAAATCAAAGGTACCCGTAGATGTTATCGTGAAAATTCCGCTTGAGGCATCCCAGCTCGTATTTCCGGTATAAATTCGTTGGGCTTCCGATACCGATTGTGCTGATAAATTTGCAAGGGCTACACAAATTAATACTGATAATGCAATTAGATGTGATTTCATACTATTGATTTTTCGGTTTTAGCAATGAACGATGAAGATATACATATAATCGATACGATTACTGTACTAATCGGACAAAACTTTTGATATATCGGACAATACTATGAATATTCAACTTACAACCATGTGCACAACCCCTGTTCTGCTGAAATTAAATTATTCAATCAGTAATTTAAGCACATGTCGATGTTCATTGTAAGAAAATTCAACCAGATACATACCTGAAGGATACTGCGTAAGGTTAATAGTATTTGTTGAGTTTAGCATTCCCTTGTCGATGGTATTTCCTGCCAGGTTATACAGTGCATAGCTAACCCCACTTACATTTTCCAATCCTTTCACTCGTACAATTCTGTTTGCCGGATTTGGGTATATAAGCGGTTTATTATTGGTTGTTATGATATCGTTACTGCTTGTACTGCCTGTGTCTGCTATGTATTCGGCCATCAGGGCTTCTCCGTTTCCGGTAGGTAACAGTTCGCCGCTGCTCATATTAATTGCCTGCCAGCTGTTGTAAAGCACCACTCCGTCAACGCCTTTTTCAATGGCAACAACCAGGCGCGATTCTTTCCAAACACCATTTACTTCTTTGGCATTATGCGTTGCTTCCGAATCCCAAACCGGTAATGAATTTTCTTTACTAAGGCTTATAAAACTGTTCCATAGGCCGTGATTAAAGCCGAGGTTATGCGTTGTTGATACACCGATATAATCTCTCACATTGGTTTGTTCCAAAAGCTCAATTCCTGCATCGATACCCCAGGGGCACGGACCAATTAATTCGGCTCCGTTTAACGAATCTTTGAGCTGTGAAAAAATGGTGTTTATCTGGCTTGTTGTCCA
>JANQLA010000509.1 GCA_028280855.1 Melioribacteraceae bacterium | reverse complement strand
GGGTGAAGAAAACCAGCGAAATGAAAAGGATCTTCATGAACCGGGACCAATATTTAACGCCTCCGTAGAAAAAATCCGAAATATGATTTTTTGAACGGTTGCTGAAAACGCTTACCATTCCTCCGAAATAAAAAGTCTGAATAACGGAATAGATTCCAACGATACAATAAGTTAGCAACGGCAGCTTGCTGAGCGTTCCTTCATATATATACATAAACTGTGTGAACCAGAGAAAATCAATACTTTCGGGTAAAGAATAACTTAAAGACGATTGGTGAAGATTATCTGCAAGCATTGAATAAAGCGGCATTGCAAGCACAACCGCCATTGCAGCGTTTGTACACCAAAAAAGCAGGACAAGTTTTTTATTTGTTATTACAAGCGAATAACCGTCTTTTATTATTGAATAGATACTCATCCGATGCTTCCAAAAATCATTAGCGCGTTTTGGAACCAGAAAAAAGTCCTTAACGAAATAGCAAAAGGACCCCAGTAATTCGGCTTTAGGATGTATGAATTGTTCGCCTTGTTGATGTCGAGTAAGTCTGCGTATTTAAGTTTAATCTTGGCTGAGGTAATTCTCGATTTAGAATTTACCATAAAGGATTTTTTATTGCTCTCGCCGCTCCAGAAGATTTTGGAAGAATCATTTTCCGTATACACAGATAATTCAACATCATCTTTGCCGTTCCCTATTCGCGATAAGTCAATACGGTAATTAAATTCACCTATCTCTTCTATCACATCGATCGAATAATCATATATAAGATTGTCGGCCAGACCTGTATAGATAAACTTCCAGATGTCTGATTCAACTGCGGAGTCTAAATTGGCAAGGAAGCTATGAGTAAATGATTCCTCGTATTTTCTATACGCATATGTATTCCTGATTGAATTCACTAATCTATCAACACCAATTTCCCTCGACAATGACTCAAGCATCAATGCTGTTTTAACATTATGAACTGCGAAGTATTGCCTTTCGGAGAAATCTTCTATATGGCTGTTTATTACAGGATTGGAATTAATGTTTTCGTAAAAAGTTGATATGTTTCGGAATATTGCATCGTATCTGAAATCTTTTAATGTATAGATTATCGGAATAGAATTGTATGATAAAAAGTTAAGCCCGTAAACAGGGTAATATCCTGCAAAGTGAAAATAAACATTCGGCTTTTCGTAATATTGCTTTAGTATTTGTGCAGTAATAAAGGTAACCAGGCCTTCGGTAATCCACCGGTCATAGTTCACACTTAGATTAAGCTGCTGAAAGTACTGCTTTACTATCATCCTAATAAGATCATGTTCCGGGTTCATTGTACCAAGAGGAGAAATTAAATCGCAATAAACCGTTGCAATTTTTCCAAATGCACCAAATCCGAAATTTGTTTTGTTAGGTACGTTAACTATTGAAAGTTGATGAAAGGGGTACGGGGCTAAATTTTCTTCAAGATACTTCAAGGAATTAGAGACTGCAATTTTTATACGATCAGTATACCGTTCGTATTGCTCAAGCATTAGAATTTGTAAACTAACATTTTTCTCACTGCTTTCATATATCCAATTCAATTCAGTTACATCCTGCATAAATGCGAATGCAACAGCTTCCGTATTCTTTTGGAAAAATTGTAAAGTAGCTTCTTCGGAACCCTGCTTTTGTATTCCCGAGCCAACAACCGTAATATCTGATGGAACCTGTAGCTTAGTATGAATATCAGCAAGTCCATGTTTGGGTGTTATAAATCTTGTTCGATGTTGAAGCTGGCTGGTATCGGATACAACATAAGGGTACCAATAGGTTAACATGCAAAGGTTATTGCCTTTGGAATATCCAAACATATCGGCATTAACCGGTAAGTTAATTTTGTACGAAAATGTAATTTCAATCGGATCACTGTTTTGTAGCAAAATGGGTAAAGAAGCAAGTGTTCGATCTTCTTTGAAAATATTGTGAGGAATGTAATTGAGATTTACTAATTCATCATTCAACCTAATCTCATCAAATTCAAATCGGCAAAAAGACCGCTTATCAACTTCCCTGCCGGCGTTATATGCAGTTGATTGACGTTCGAAAGCATTCACAGGCAATGCAATATACAAACGCCTTGTTTTTGTATTCGCGAGAATAATTTTTTGAACGACTGAGAGTCTCCTCTGTTCATGATCAAAGGAAATGTTAAAATCGTAACTTGGTATCGACTCATCAATAATTGTCTCCGCCCTATACGCTGGTAACGAAGTTGTCGGATTTTTTTTTGTACTGTTGTTCGATACTTTAAACGTGCCCGAAACAGCTAATAACAGCGAAAGAAGGAGCAGTAACAGTATTGAAGAAATATATTTCATAAACAAAACTTAATAATTTACCGGGTGGAAATCATTTAATTGAACATGCCTAATTTTGCAATAAAATTTATATTCCTGAAAAATTAGTTGAAATTAAATATCGAAATTCCAAAATTGACCACAATTTTTTATTTCTTGCAACTATTCCCGGAGAATTAATGATTTCAAATCAATCCGGCAGAGAGCAGTGGGGTTCAAAAGTAGGTTTTATACTTGCTGCTGCCGGCTCTGCAGTTGGTCTCGGTAATATTTGGGCCTTCCCGTATGTAGTCGGTTCAAACGGAGGAGCCGCTTTTATTTTTATATATCTTTTATGTGTTGGAATAATAGGTTTGCCTGTCTTGTTGGCCGAAGTTCTACTCGGACGAACAACTCAGCGAAATCCCGTCGGTACATTCAAAACATTATCTAATTCAAAGTTCTGGCACGCTGTTGGCGCAATGGGAATCGCGGCGGGCTTCATTATTTTATCTTTTTACGCCGTTGTTGCCGGTTGGTCGCTTGGTTATATATTTGAAGCAGTTCGGGGGGTGTTCTTCGACTTCAGTGCGCCTACCGATGCTGAAGCGCATTTTAATTCCCTTGTTGGAAATCCTGTGTGGATCATAGGAATGCTTGTGCTTTTCATGTTTGTTACAATGGTTATTGTACTCTCGGGCGTTCGAAAGGGTATTGAAAAAGGAAGTAAAATCTTAATGCCTTTGCTTTTCATATTGCTGCTTGGCGTTATGTTTCGCGGCATTACTATGGAAGGCTCAAGTGCAGGTTTATACTTTTTATTTAACCCCGATTGGAGTAAAATTAGCGCAGGGACAGTGCTTGTGGCTCTTGGGCAAGCGTTCTTTACTCTAAGCCTTGGAATGGGCGCAATGATGACATACGGCAGCTACATGTCAAAGAAAGACAACGTTGTTAGCTCCTCGGTACAAATCGTTGGGCTTGATACATCAATAGCGCTTATCGCCGGTGTTGCAATCTTTTCTGCAGTATTTGCAATTGGGTTAGATCCCGCCGAAGGACCGGGATTGATTTTCCATACTCTTCCAAACGTATTTACGCAGATGGCGGGCGGTTATGTTTTTTCAATCCTGTTTTTTGTGCTGTTGTTTGTTGCAGCGCTTACATCTGCAATGTCGCTGCTTGAAGTTGTTACCGCTTATTTTGTTGATGAAAAAAAGTGGAACAGGAAAAAGGCCGCTTTAGTGCTTGGATCCTTTGCGCTATTATTGGGTTTGCCAAGCGCTTTATCATACAACTTAATGTCCGACTTCACGATATTCGGATTAAACTTTTTCGATCTTACCTTTTACATAACATTTAATATAATGCTGCCGCTTGGAGGCTTTCTTATCTCTTTATTCCTTGCCTGGGTATGGGGTGTGGATAAAGCCGTAGTTGAATTGAAAAAAGGCGCCGAATCATTATTCGAGAAAGCAGGTTGGCAAATTTCTATCTGGAAAGTTTGTGTAAAGTATATCGCCCCTATTATGATCTTCCTGGTATTGTTATCTTCAATAGGTATTATATGATGGCTAAAAACTCCAACTCCCTTTTACAAAACAATATGTGATAATATGAAAAAATCAATCGCTGCTATAATCACTTTCACAATAATCTTTTTAATTATCTTAATTGGCGGGGTTCCTATATTTGATACCGTTTGGAGCTTCCCGGGAAATTTCGACATAATTAAAAATTTCCCAAGCGAAGAACTACCTATCGGATCTATACCGCTTATGATACTTGCACTGCTCGGCACTGGAATATTTGTAAGCGTTAAATTGGTTTTTCCGCAGCTTTTCAAGTTTTGGCACGGTGTAAAGGTTACAGGCGGGATATACGACGACCCAAATGACGAAGGCGACCTGAATCACTTCAGAGCTCTTGCCACGGCGCTTTCTGCAACCGTGGGCATTGGAAATATCGCGGGTGTTGCAACTGCTCTTTATTACGGCGGTCCGGGAGCGTTATTCTGGATGTGGATTACGGCATTTTTCGGGACTGCGCTTAAGTTTTCGGAGTGCACGCTTGCACATAAGTACCGCGATATTTTACCGGACGGCTCAACAGCCGGCGGACCGATGTATACAATAGATAAGGGACTTGGCCCCCGCTGGCGCTGGCTTGCCGTTGCATTCGCTTGTTTCGCCGTAATATGTTCATTCGCCACAGGCAACGCGATTCAGTCATTCACGGTTTCGGACCAAATTTACTCGGAAGCTACACAGATTCTAGGTGCAACTTCATCACTAACTGCAAAGCATTATATATTCAGTGGCTTTGAAGTGTCTTTGCAGCAAGTTATTAATGGAGTGATACTTGCAGCAATAGTTGCGCTTGTGATAATCGGCGGAATAAAAAGAATTGGACATGTTACAGGTTTGTTATCACCAATAATGGCGGCTTTTTACGTAATTGCTGCTGTACTTATTTTGATATCCAACATTGACAAAGTGCTACCAAGCTTCGGAATGATTTTCGAGATGGCATTCAATCCGCCTGCCGAAATTGCCGGCGTCGGAGGGGGAGCTTTCCTTGTTTTCCTTAATACAATGTTGTGGGGAATTAAACGAGGACTGTATTCAAACGAAGCTGGACAGGGTTCGGCTGCCATCGCACATTCAACAGCTAAAACAAGATTTTCCGTTCGTGAAGGCACAGTTGCAATGCTCGAACCGTTCATTGATACGATTACGATATGTACGTTAACCGGGTTAGTAATTATAACTACTGGAGCATGGCACCATACGGAGTTTTATGTTAACCGGATCGATCCGACGTTCGGCGGTGAGTTGTTGAATGCAAGTTTACTTACTTCACTTGCATTTAAAGAAGGACTAAGCTGGTTGTTTGATTATGGTGATAAAATCGTTACAGTCGGTGTACTGTTATTTGCTATTTCCACTATGATTAGCTGGTCGTTTTACGGTGATCGTGCAGCGCTTTATCTATTCGGTGAGAAGGCTATTAAACCATACAAATGGTTTTTTGTATTGTTTGTATTTATAGGTGCAATAGCAGAGTTAGAAGCTGTTTGGTCTTTTGGTGATGCAGCGCTGGGATTTATGACATTTCCGAATCTTATTTCCATAATATTACTTTCCGGTGTTCTGAAAAAATCTTTAACCGATTATTTTAAAATCACCCATATCCCACATAAGCAACTGAATAAGGATTAATAAAAAAAAGGCTGCTCAGTCGGCAGCCTTTCTTATTACAATTTATTCTTTTTATAAAATTAGCCAAAGAACGTTTTAGCCAGTTCGTATAGTTCTTCGTTAACAGTTTTAAGTTCACCTACGGCTTCTTCCAGATCAACTGCTACAATATCGTTTCCTCTTAATGCTGCCATTTTTCCGAAATTGCCATCATTCACAAGCTCGGCTGCTTTAACTCCAAATCTTGTTCCCAGCACCCTGTCGAATGCTGTTGGAGAACCGCCCCG
>JANQLA010000508.1 GCA_028280855.1 Melioribacteraceae bacterium | reverse complement strand
TTTTAAGCTGCCGTATTCAATATCCTTTGTTAACAAAGCCTTAACAATGAATTGATGCGATAAATTAAGCCACTGGTCTTTCGAATGTTCTTTGCCGATACCATAGGTTGAGATTCTGTCATGTCGCCTGTCAATAATCTTCTGGGATTTTGATCCTCTTAGGACATCAACGATATGAACAGCCCCGAATATTTCACCGGTTCTAATTACACACGAAAGAAATTTTTGCGCTTCAAGTGTGATATCCGTTAAGTCGTTTTTCGTTTCACTACAATTATCGCACATCCCGCAGTTGTCTTTTGTATAGACCTCGCCAAAATAGTTTAGCAATGGAGTACGCCTACAGTCGTAAGATTCGGCATAAGCAACTAAATCATTAAGATGTTGCTTGGCTATGCGTTTTTCTTTTTCATCTTCTTTTTGATCAATAAAAAAATTGATTTTACTTATGTCGCCGTATCCAAACAGAAGCAGACAGTCGCCCTGCAGTCCGTCGCGTCCTGCCCTACCAATCTCCTGGTAATAAGATTCAATATTTTTCGGAAGATCATAATGAATTACAAATCGAACATTCGGCTTGTTTATTCCCATCCCAAAAGCTATTGTCGCTACAATTATCTGCACATCGTCTTTTATAAAAAGCTCCTGGTTCTTTTTCCTTTCCGCATCTTCCAAACCGGCATGATACGGAAGAACTGAAAAGTTAAGCTCATTCAAACCCTCGTACAGCTCATCGACCTGCTTACGGGAAAAACAATAAATTATTCCGGACTGATTTTTATGCTTATTCAAAAATTCCAATGTCTGGGCAAAAGGATCGGTTTTGCGAACAACTTGCAAATGCAGGTTTTCCCTGTTAAAGGAAGCTATGAACTTGTTGGAATCAGTAAATCTAAGATTCCTCATTATATCATCCTGAACCCGCGGAGTTGCCGTGGCCGTAAGCGCAATTGTAACGGCTTCTTTAAACCGGAATCGAACATCTGCAATTTGCCTGTATTCGGGACGAAAGTCGTGCCCCCACTCCGAAATACAGTGAGCTTCATCAATTGTTATGCAGTCAATTCTAATTTCCGAAAATATGTTAAGAGTTTTCTCCATCAGCAAAGTTTCAGGCGCTACGTAGCAGAGTTTTGCTTTTTTACTGCGAATACTTTCAATGTTGCGGTTATATTCATCTAATGTAAGCGAACTGTTCAGCACTACTGCGCTAACTCCCAACTCGGTGAGCTGCTCAACCTGGTCCTTCATTAATGAAATAAGAGGTGAAAGGACAATGGTCAATCCGTCAAAAATTAAAGCCGGTATTTGATAACATAATGATTTACCGCCGCCTGTCGGCATTATTACAAGCGTATCTCTTTTCCTTAGTACATTGTGAATCACTTCTTTCTGAAGAGGACGAAATTCGGTGTAGCCAAAAGTTTTATTAAGTATCGAAACGGCCCGCTGAATCATTGATTACACAACTCTTTGAATTCTAATTGTAATATTCAAATATATTGTATTTTCGAAATAATAACAGACTGACAATTACCGGAGTTTATAAGGAAAAGTGCCTACGCAATGGCAAAGAACGCGCCGGCTAGTTTAGTCTATTCAGGCAGACATATTATCTGGTAAGGTGATAGTGCCCGACGCTCCCAAGCAATTGCTTTGCTGAACGCCTTGTTAGGCAGCCGGGGACGCAAAGGCGGATTCTATTCACCGTCAAAATTTGCAGTCCCGGTATACAGCAGCTATCCGCCTTATCCCAAATCAAAAAATGTACAGCAGATAAACCGAATCATAAATACCCTTTTGCCGAAAGCGAATTGTTGTCCAAAGGTTTAAGAGATGCAACTCTTACGGGCAACATTTCACCGGTGAATATACTTGATGCAGGTTTAATTAAGAATGAGAAGATACTACTTTATACAGACAATAATAGCGCCGCCGCGCAGGCATGGTTCCTGCTCAAAACAAAAGGCTATAAATCAACTTATATTCTTGACGGCGGATTAAATGCCTGGAAAGAACAAGTACTATTTCCGAAACTTGTTGCAAACGCTAATGCCGATCAACTCACAGAGTTCAATAAGATAAGAGAAGTAAGTTTATTCTTTGCGGTACACCACAATCCGGAATGACTGAATCTGCTCAAGAATTTAAAATGCCGGAACTAAAAGCCCCGGTAAAATCTTCTTTAACAACCGGAAGAAAGAAGAAGAAGCGTGAAGGGTGTTAATAATTAATCAAACAAGCGGGCTCGATTTAGTCGACATTTTTATTTTACCAAGGTTTTTATAATTTGTTTTCTTTATTTCTCAATAATTATATCAGAATAGAAACATGATAGATAACAATGAAAATAAAGCGGTAAACGACAAACAAAAAATGAATCTTCTCATTTTCATTATCGCGATTATTCTGGTTATAGTTGGAGGTATATTGATTAAAAGTGAGATTTTTGATAAGGTATAATTAACTGCCGTGAGTCGGACATTCATCAGACTCAATTAAGTGACAATTAAAATGTTTTGATAAATTAAAAACTCTTAGCTGCCTCGTCAATCGATGAATACTGTTCAAATATTCCATCCAGCTTTGTAATTGATAATACGCCACTCACTTCATCCGAGATACCGGCAAGCTTTAAATCGCCTTCAGCGTTTTTCATCGTGGTATAACCACGTACAAGAATTCCGATGCCTGAACTGTTCACGTATTTTATATCGCTTAAATCGACAATTACATTTTTAATGTTGCCTGACAATGAATCCTGTAAAATACTTTGAAACTCTTCAGCCTCCGGTCCACCCATCAATTTACCCTTTACGCTGATTACTTTTGCATTGTAAACTTCGTTTACATCAAATTTCATAGTATCCTCCGTAATTTGTTTGATAAATTAAGTTGTTATTTACAGTCGGAACTAATTACTTCACCGTTTATAATTACCGTGCATACCTGAGAAGTATATTCAAAAGGATCACCGTCAAATACTACTATGTCGGCATCTTTGCCTGTTTTGATACTTCCTACCCTATCGTCAATTTCAAGAAGTTTCGCGGCGTTTATGGTTATAGACTCTAATGCCTCCTCAAAGGTTAATCCGTTTGCTGCTGCTATTGCCGCTTCAAATAAAACATTACGAACTTTTGGGACATACGATTCGTATCCGCCCTGAATGGCAAACTTAATTCTCTCCTTCTTGAGATGCATCGGAGTTTCGTAAGAAATATTTTTCGTACGCGCCATCATTGGATGAAGAAACACCGGAACGTTAGCTTTCTTAATTTCATCGAAGAGTAAATATGATTCCGCAGCTCCGTCAAGTACTAAGTCAAGATTAAATTCTTTTGCCAAACGCAATGCGCCGAGTATATCAACCGAAGTATTGGCAGTTATAATAGATTTAACTTCTCCTTCGAGAGCTTTTACCAGCGCTTCGTTTCGCAGGTTAAAATCTCCTTTACC
This sequence comes from Melioribacteraceae bacterium, assembly GCA_028280855.1. Taxonomy (GTDB): domain Bacteria; phylum Bacteroidota; class Ignavibacteria; order Ignavibacteriales; family Melioribacteraceae; genus PGYT01. The sequence continues at coordinate 17 of JANQLA010000508.1, read as the reverse complement.
TTCTGATCTTTTTTTAC
>JANQLA010000470.1 GCA_028280855.1 Melioribacteraceae bacterium | reverse complement strand
GCATTGATACGAAGAAGCAGCTCTTCCGTGCTAAACGGTTTCGTAATATAATCATCTGCACCGATTTTAAATCCCTCAATCTTATCGTTCTGCATTGATTTGGCAGTCAGGAATATAATAGGTGTGTCTTCGTCTATTTCCCGAACTTCCTTAGCTAAAGTAAAACCGTCCTTCTTCGGCATCATTATGTCGAATATGCACAAATCAAATTTGCTGCTCATAAACTCTGCTTTACCGTCAACTCCGTTTAAGCAATGTGTAACAATGTAATCTTTTACATCAAGATATTCTTTAAGGATAGTTCCCAGATTAACGTCGTCTTCAACCAGTAGGATTTTTTTCTGTTTATTCATAAGGCAATTCAATCGTAAAAATTGATCCGTTATTTAATTCGCTTTTTACTGCTATGCTGCCGCCGTGAGCTTCAATCATTTTACGCGTGTAGCTTAACCCGATTCCGTTGCCTTTAACGTCGTGTAAATTTCCCGTAGGTACCCTGTAAAACGTATCAAATATTTTTTTCTGATCGGTTTTACTGATACCTATTCCATTGTCCTTAATTTTTATAACCAGTTCACCGTCATTGGCGCATGTCGAAACATGTATGTTTGGTTTATCACCGGAATATTTTACGGCATTATCAATAAGATTATTTATCGAATTAGTAATATGAAATTCATCTATATTCAATTCTGAACGATCGGCATTTAATTCTAAGGTAATGTCACCCCCTCTGGGATCGATATGCATCCTGTAATTTTTTATTACATCATTAATGATCTCGTGAATGTCATTTTTCTCTTTCTTTAGTTTATATTCTCCTTTCTCTATTGCGGCAGTGTTCAGCAAATTCTCTACAAGGTTTGAAAGCCTTCTGTTCTCATCCTTAATCATTCCGCTGTACTTCGGAACAGATTGCGGGTTGCCCAGGAGGATCGGTTCGTTCAAAGCTTCGCATGCTAATGAGATCGTAGATATCGGGGTTTTAAACTCATGTGTTATGTTGTTAATTAAGTCGTTTTTAATTTCCGTTAATTTCTTTTGTCTTATTAACATCTGAATTGTTTTATAAAATACGCCAATGATAATTAGGATGAGAAACAGAGAAAGTCCAAGTACCGAAGTAACAGAACTAATAATATATTGATCTTTATCCGGGAAATACAAAGACAGGTAATTTGCCTCCCTGAAAACATCGCCCTGGTTGATTCTTATTTTATGTTTCGAGCTAAGTACGCCTGCTGTATCCTTTTCATCATTTATCAAAAACACGTTTTGATTTTTATCGGTAACAGCATACCTAAACTCGGTTTCGATGCCGCGGTTAAAAAGCTGCTGAGTAATAAGTGAATCAAAGTGAGTCCTGTTGAATTGGCTTATATGACCGGGTGAATTCCTGATTTCTATTAGCTCGTCTACAACGCTTGTTACAAGTGCCGATTTACTAACGAAGAATGAATCAAGTTTTGTTCTTGTGATTTCCGAATCACCTATTGCACGCAGGGTATCCAGCCTTCCGTTTTTCATCACTTTTACCCATACTTCGCCGGTACCGTTTATAACACGCTCTTCATATTCAATGTTCATAATACCGGTTCCCGGGTACGCTTCTACAAACATATCCTCGTGATCTTCATTCCAAAGAATTAAAGGTCTCTTGGTAGCGTCACCTAATGAATCGCTTATAAACACCCTTTCAGCTTTCGGTAAAACTCGCTGGATTAATACCGAGGCTGTTTCTTCTTTGTCTATTTTTTTCACTACACCTGAAAGGGCTTCGGTAACATTTGCATCAAATTGTTTTTCCTCAATCGCCAGCATGTGTTTAATCCAATAAACTTGTATCGCAATTAATCCGGTAACTGCAAGCGACATCAATGTTATGATTATTTTTAACCTGTTCTCTTTCATAACTGCAAAGATATGTTAAGCAATTTATAAATAAAGGCCATTAACATTTTTTAACAGTATTTAACAACACGTTAACATTATCTGACGAAATTAAAAAATAAATTTGTTCAAAAAATTTCTGAGGAGGTATCATGAGCAAGTTATCATTAATAACATTGGGAATAGCATTTTTATTGGTATTAGGATCAGCGACAATAATCGCACAAAAATCAACAAAAAAGAAAACTGCAGAGAAGTTAAAAAAAATTGAAAGCCCGGTTGAAAAAATAATTATTCAAACCGGTGACGGCGAACAGGTTTTTGAGGGTTATGAAGCGGAATATTTATTTAAGAAACTAAAAAAGCACAAAGAAGAATACGGTATCGCCATGCTCAAAGGCCCCAAAACATTCTGGATAGATGGTGATTCATCTAAAGTTATTAAAGAAATAGTTGGATTCGAGGACGACAATTCGGTACTTGTTCTTGAAGATGACGACCTGGTTTATGAATTATTGATTGATAAAATAGCCGAAGCTGATTCACTAATTAAAGAAATCAATGTTAAAAACCGGAATGGAACGCTAACGTTAGAGATTACTACAATAGAAAACGGCGAAGAAAAAACGAAAATTTTCGAAGGCGAAGATGCTAATGACAAATTAAAAGAATTAAGAAAAGTGCAGGTTAAACGGCTCGGCAACGACGGTAAACTTCATTTTAAGAAACTCTCCCGTAACAGGGTTAAATGGTTCGGCCCTAATGATCACCTAATAATGCTTGATGATGACCCGAACAGAACATTAATTGAAATAAGTGTTGAAAACACCGACGACGATTTGAAAGTACTTGTAGAAGAAAAAGATGGTGACAGTTCCAAAATTACGAAGTACGAAGGTGAAGAAGCAGAAAAGTTTTTAAAGAGGAATGATCATGAAAACATCTTTATTGAGCGATTAGGCGATGATGATTACAGTATAGTTGTAGCTAAAATTAAATCGAGGGGAGATAGGGCGGAAGTTTTTGAATGGATTGATAAAAATGGTGAAGACAAGATCACTAAGAAAGTAAAATACACTGAAGAAGACGGCGAAAAAAAACTTACTATAAAAAAATACGACAAAGATGGCGAAGAAACCGTTGAGACCTTTACGGGCAAGGAAGCGAAATCAAAATTTAAAGAAATGAAAAATGAATTAGAGACTAAGTAGGTTGGTAAACTATTTCACCCTGCGGGAGAGCTTAAATGAAGAATATATTATTCGTCATGCTTATTATCATTTCAATTGTAATCACTAATAAAGGATTCACTCAATATAATCATGAGGAAATAATATCCGAAGATTTCACTATTACTTCAAAAGACAGGATTGAATTGGCCGGTGTTATTGAATATCCCAGCGCCAAAGATAACTTACCGGCAGTTATACTTGTTTGGGGCAACGGCCCTCACACACGCGATCAGGAAATATCAGGAACGCCGATGTTTAAACAGATATCCGACCGGCTCACAAATGCAGGCGTAATGGTCATGCGGATGGATAAAAGGGGATTTGGAGAATCGTCGGTTAAGTACAAGAGTTCGGAAAGTAATTACACCACACTTGATCTAATGGATGATATCGAAATTGCTATTGAACTTCTGAAGAAACATGAAAAAGCAGACCCGTCAAGAGTAGGAATTATTGGTCATAGCGAAGGCGCAATGATAGCATCAATTTTGGCATCAAAAGAAAAAGTAAACTGGATTATTTTAGTTGCTCCACCAGCAGTTTCGGGAAAAGAAATTGCCCTGGAACAATCCAAATATAACAGAAAAAAATTAGGGATCGATGATTCTACTTCGATAAATATTGGAAAAGTATTTGAACAATATTTTGATTTCATCAGCAAAGACTATTCCGACGATTCGATATATTACTCTTTAGGCAAAAAATTTCTGCTTGCACATGGATTAGAAGAAAATGATGAACGAATTTCCCCCGAATTCATTGATCAATTACTGGACGGCTTTAGGAATAAATGGCACCAGTGTTTTTACGCGTTAGATATGCGTGATTATCAAACGAAAATCTCAATTCCCACACTTGCAATATTTGGAGATCATGATTACCAGGTGACAATAGAACAGAACTTGCTCGAACTTAACAATTCGCTCACCAAAGCAGGTAATAAACACTATGAGATCAAAATACTATCAGACAGCGACCATTTCTTTCTAACATACAACGGCGACAGACTTGAAAAACATAAGTTCGGGGAAATGAAAGTATCGGAAAAACTTTTGGATAGTATTGTGTATTTTATTGAGGGCACAAGAAAAAAGTAAACCGAACTTGGCGGTGTATATTTAACTTGCTTTAACCTAACTGTATCCAACTCTTCGCGGTGGAATAACAATCCGGTTACTTTTGGATTTCTTCCAGGAAAAATTGTAATTCTTAACTACATACTTAAATTTAAATTGATTCAAATATTATATGTTATTATCCGATTTTTCAGATAATTGTCCTATTACTCTTCTACATTCCCCTATTAAAAATCATAATCAACAGATTTGAGAAGAAATTTTTACAAGCACGCTATAAAACTTTGATTCTTTTTTCGATAATGTACGTGATAACAATTATTTGAGTTAATTGCAATTTGCAAGTCAACATAATAATTAAGTCTGTTGAATCGCCTATCTGGTATTTTTATATATAAATTGTTCCCAAGCGAACCGGTTATCAAAAATGTATGAGTTGCAAACCTTGCGGGGAGAGAAAAATGAGGTTCTTACATTACCAAAATTGGACAATATTTAAAAAAATAATAGTCTTATCAATATTTACGCTTATTCCATTCGTTTTACTTTTCTTTGTTCTTGTAATACCAACTATGGAAGAAACCCTCCTATATGATAAAAAAGAAAACGTAAAACATACTGTTGAAGTTGCTTACGGAATTATGGAATCATTTAATTCCAAAGCGAAAAACGGTGTATTGACATTAGAAGAAGCCAGGCTACTGGCCATAGAAACTATAAAAGATCTTCGTTACAATGATGCTGAATATTTTTTTATTATTGATGACTATCCAAACATGATTATGCATCCAATTAAACCGGAGCTGGATGGTAATTCGGTCAGAGAAAATAAAGACCCAAACGGTAAATTCATTTTCGTTGACATGATCGAAATGACAAAACGCCATGGGAAAGGTTTTGTTGATTACATGTGGCCTAAGCCGGGTTATGAAAAACCAATAGAAAAAGTTTCGTATGTAAAAAAGTTCTCCGAATGGGGATACGTTATTGGCAGTGGAATTTATTTAGACGACGTTCAAAAGGCGGTATCGGCAATGACAAGCTCGGTGTTGATCTTCATTTTTATTACTATTTTCATTGTGCTGGCAGTTGGATTCGGGCTTGCTAGGCTAATATCAAAACCCATTAAGATGCTGGAAGTATCCGCCGGTAAGTTTGCAGCAGGAGACGTGAACATATCCGTAGACATAAACTCGAAAGACGAAACCGGAAAACTGGCGGCGGCATTTAATGAAATGGTTACAAACATACGGGAAATGATTGAGCAAGTTAAGCAAAAATCCGAAGAAGCCGAACTCGCTGCTGCTCGTGCACGTGAAGCGCAGGAACATGCACAAGAACAGCAGGAATATCTCGCAAGAAGCACCTCTGATTTAATGAGCAAAATGGAATTTTTTGCAGAAGGAGATTTAACTGTTCATACCAAGCCTGAGAAAGATGATGATGACGTTGGCAGACTATTCCATGCCTTTAACAAAGCAATAGTAAATGTACGTAAAATGTTATTTGAAGTGAATGACGCCGTTAATGCAGCAGTAAGCTCAAGTAATGAAATTTCAGCTAGTATGGAAGAGATGTCTGCCGGAACTCAGGAGCAAAGTACCCAGGCAACGGAAGTTGCAGGAGCTGTTGAAGAAATGACTAAAACAATTATGGAAACGGCGAGCAATGCAAATAAAGCCTCAACCGCATCGAAGGAAGCCAGTGAACAAGCCCAGGTAGGCTCGGAAAAAGTTAAAAAATCAAAAGAAGGAATGGTTCAGATAGTTGAGACTTCACAAAAAACAGGCGATACAATTTTAGGATTAGCCGGGAAAACAGACCAAATTGGTAATATTGCACAGGTTATTGATGATATAGCAGACCAAACAAATTTATTGGCATTAAACGCCGCTATTGAAGCGGCAAGGGCCGGAGAACAAGGACGAGGATTTGCAGTTGTTGCAGACGAAGTAAGAAAACTTGCGGAAAGAACAACCAAGGCAACTAAGGAAATAGCTGAAACTATAAAAGAAATACAGTCTGAAGCAAATAACGCGAATAATTCGATGAATGAATCGCGAATAGCTGTTGAAAAAGGTATGAGCCTTACTAATGAAGTTTCTGATGTACTGTCCAGTATACTCAACAGTTCGGATAACGTCCTACAACAAATTGATCAGGTAGCAGCTGCCAGCGAGGAACAGTCCACTGCTTCTGAGCAAATTAGCAAGAATATCGAAGGAATAAACAACGTAACGAATGAAGCTGCATTAAATATGGAACAGGTAGCCAAAGCAACTGAAGACCTGAGCAATTTAACGGAAAACCTGAAAAATCTTGTAGCCAGGTTTAAATTCGAAGAAGAGGATGAATCGAAATATGCTATTAGGGCAAACGGAAAGTTAGTTAACAGCTGATTTAAACAACCTGGTTAATTATAAATCGGCCAAGATTTGTTTCAACTCGTCGGGAGTGTTTACTAATATCGCTCTGGCATTCTTTGCGGATTCGCAATAATTCTCCGATTCGTTACGATTAATGATCATTTTAGTTTCGGGAGAAAGTAGCCGGCGTATCATTTTAATTTCCGAGTTTAACTTGGGATCATCTTTAGGGTGAACAATGCTTAAAAAAACAGCTCGTGGACTTAATTTATTTGCACAGTACGAAATTTCGGAAGCGGGCA
>JANQLA010000449.1 GCA_028280855.1 Melioribacteraceae bacterium | reverse complement strand
ATTTAAAATTATATTATTAATTATCTGTTTTTGACGAGTGTCACAGATTAGGTTAAGCGGCATAATGTTGTTAAATTTGCACACCCCAACTATGATCCGTACATTTCTAATTTTACAAGGTCTCTAACTAATGAAGAAACTTTTATCACTCATTATTGTTTCGCCGCTATTCCTTATTGCACAGGTGACTTTTAACGGAAATTTTGAAAGCGGTAATATCAGTACAGTTACTACTACTGACTCGGTCACTTACCGAGTCACATCAAAAGAAGATATTGGCGGAAGATGGTTCTATTTTAAAGTTGCGGGTATTCAAAACAGGCATATCAAAATTATATTTACAAATAGCGACGTAACCCGCCCGATGTATTCATACGATAACGAAGAATACTTTCGGTTCAATGCTACGGAAAGCCCTCAATCTAATTTTTTGCAGAAAACTTTTGAGGAAGATTCAGTATACATTGCCTATTACACACCTTACAATTGGAGCTATCTTCAAGAGAGGCTATCTGAATGGGAGAAAAGCAAGTATGTAATAATTGATACGTTGGGATATTCTCCTCGAGATTTCCCAATGCAGATGATGACTCTCACGGATCATGCAATACCCAACGATGATAAGCACCAGGTATGGATACATTCGAGAACTCATCCTGGTGAAACACCGAGTTCATTTCACTTTGACGGAATTATGCAGCAGCTCTTGGAAGATGATGAAGTGATAGACTTTTACAGGCAAAATATTGTCTTCTACCTTGTTCCATTTAATAACCCGGAAGGAGTTTACTTTGGAAGATCACGCACAAACTTTTCATACGTCGACCAGGAACGTGAGTGGAATAAAACACCCGCTGAGACTGCGGGCGAAGTTCAGATATTGAAAGAAAAACTAAAAGAAATTTGCGATAACAAACCTGTGGATGTTTTCCTTAATCTTCATTCGCAGGCTGCGCCGTATTGTACTTTTTGGATTCATACGCCGGGCAGCACATCGGATTATTTTTATAGGCGCGAGTATCAATTCTCCAACCTCAACACTTCCGATAACCCGTACTTTCAACAATCGGATTACAGGGAATCAGACCTACGCGATTATTTTCCCGAAGGATGGTTGTGGAATACTTACGGTGATAAAGTGATGGCGCTTACTTATGAAACACCTTACGACAAGTATTCAAACGGAGAATGGGTGACAAACGATAACCTTTATGAAATTGGGTTTAGAACAGTATACGCAATCGGAGAGTACCTTGAACTAAATCACCCGAAGCATTTTATACTGGACAACAACAATGCGGCACTGGAAGGTGTCTGGGATACTCTGGATGCGGGGTTAAAATTTTATAGTGATAACTTCCTGATAAATAATTCGGGTTCCGGTAAGGTTTTGTTTAATTCTGATGAACTCACGGCCGGTATATATGATGTTTACGGCTGGTGGCCGACTTCACAAGCCAATTCGTATCAGACTGAAATTAATATTTCTTCAGGCTTTAATTCGAGTACAATTGAAAAGACACAGAAAACAAACGGCGGGCAATGGAATTTTCTTTCTGAAATCTCTGTCGCTGAATCCGGTAAAATAAACATCGCGGTTAAAGCTAATTCAACGGGAATAGTTGTTGCCGATGCTTTTCGTATTGTATTCCGCGAACCGATTGTTTCGGTTGAAGATAATCTTACGCCCCTTGAATTTACATTGCATCAAAACTATCCTAATCCGTTTAATCCCTTAACTACAATCATGTTTTCTTTAAGGAATGCGCAGGACATATCCTTACAGGTTTTTAACAGTTTAGGACAACTCGTTGCAACCGTAGCGGAAGGTTTCTATTCAAGCGGCCCGCACCGGGTATCGTTTAATGCGGCCCGCCACGGCAACTTGAGCAGTGGTATATATTACTATAGGCTTAGCACCGAAAAAACTTCACAAACCAAAGGAATGTTGCTGGTAAAATAACTCAACCAATATACTCAAGTTAAGCAACGAAATATGTACCCGGACATATTTAAATTGTTTTGTGATGGTTTCATTGCTAGATGTGATCGGGAAACCCTGTTTGCCTGCGAGTAAACAGGATTTTTTAGTTCTTCCTGTTTTTATACAGCATCGAAGTTATTAACAGGCCGAACAAAATTGCAGCAACAATCCCTGTAATAATTATGTTCACAATATTTGTTACTCTGGATTCGGCAAACATCCTGTAATCCGTATAAGTAAAATTTTCACCGTTAAAATCCCATGCGACTGTTGATCCCTTAACAGCCTCTGCGTTTGTCGATAGTATCATTCCCGGCATGTTGAAAACGTAATTGTATTCACCGTTTAGCTCAAATAGTTTCTCTGCTTTCTTTTCAATTCCTGCAACAATGTTTTGAATAAGCGCCGACATAGATTCATTAGGAATATTAATTTTTAAGGGTGATAACGCATTAATAAAACAATCAGTTACATCATCCGAGTCAATGCAATTGAGTAACTCCGGCCTCAACTCTGCTATCCTGTTTTCATCAATGCCATAATTTGATAATTCCTGTTTTAGTTTTAAGATGAATTCTTCGAACATGCTTTTAGAGAGGTACGATTCTAATTTATTTTCAAGCTGGTCGTTTCTTTCACCGCTTAATAAAGAATTGTATTCGTTGTCATTCAAGTAATCTTCAACATTTAACGCAGTGAAAGGATTAACAGCTTCAATAATTTCTTCGTACTCATGGTAAGTATAAAACCAACTTCCGCGAATTGCGTGATTTACTTCAATGACAATTCCGGCCGGGCTGCCATACTTGTTGTTAAGATCCTCTACATCCTTAAATGTTTTTTCGGCGGTCAACTTATAAATACCTTCCGAAGAATCTTTTTCTTGCTTAATTGTCCAGGTCTCATCTAAAGGGATAGTCAATTTTCTATAATCGGTTATTTCGTTTCGTGATATTACTTCTATAGTCTTAATGATAGATCCGTCTTCATTAACTAGTGTTTTTACAGAATATTCCTTGCATGCCGTTAAGATCAAAAAAAATAATGGAATTACTAATCTTTTTGCTTTCATTTTATCCCCCTTTGTTTAAACCAAGTGCCTTGTATATTTGATCTCTATTTTCCAATAACTTTTGTATTTCAACATTGTCAATCCCATCATTCAAATTCACGTCGCTGTTATTAAGCAAATTTTTGAAACCGGGATTCCTTTCCGATTCGGTTTGTATTAACATTCCTATAAGTTCAATATGCTCGGCTCTAAGAAAGAAATCGGAATAATGAACTTCTGAAGGCTGCAAAGCTTCGATTATTTTGGTTACTGATTTACTTAAGCTTGCATACGATAAGGACTCTAGTTTTAACGGAACTGTCGGTTCATAATGCTTCATATTCAGCCTGACTTCGAGGTTTACTATCTTTAAATGATCATTGTATTCCAAGCTAAAATACCAAAGCATAATAAAAAACAATAGCAATGCGTATCCTATTCTAATCATTGGTTTGAATAGTAGTGAAGCAATATCAATAGCTCCGGTCAATCTGCTTTCGTTTGATTGATCCTCGATTTGCAGCATTACCTTGTTTGCAATTTTATCAAAGTCTAGTTCATACGTTTCACTAGCCAATGAGTCTGAAGATTGTTCAATCACAATAACCGACGAATGTAACTTTTTACATTCTCGGCATTCACTTACGTGTTGAAGAAATTCTTTAGTTAACTTTTTCTCTATATCTGAAGCGCTTTCATGCAATAGTATGTTTTTAATTTCATCGCAATTCATGTCTTTATTCCGTTAAATGTACTTTACCAGCTTAGTTCTAATTTGCTTCCTGGCGTAACTCAAGTTTGCTTTTACTGCGCTTTTACTCATCCCCAGAGTCTCTGCTGCTTCACCAATTTTTCTTTCATCCAAGTCTATCATTGTAAAAACAATTCTTTGAGTCGGGCTTAATTGGTTTGATAAGGATTTAATGATAGTCAACAACTCTTTACTAAGTATCCTTTTATCGGAACTGTCAGCAGACATATTTACGGTATATGTACTACTTTCATCAAATTCATCAAAGTCCTTTTTACCCATTTGCTTCCTCAATTTATCGAAACAACAATTCACTGTAATCCGATACAGCCAGGTTGTAAATTTCCTTTCGACATTGTATGTGTTTAAGTTTAGCCAAACCTTTAAGAACACTTCCTGTACAACTTCTTCAACATCCTCCCTAATCCAAATATATTTTTGAGTTACTGCGCCGACAAATCCAAAATGCATGTTCATCAACTCTTTAAATGCTTTAGTGTCGCCTTGCAAGCATTGATTGATTAGCACCAATTCTTTCGATTTTGCTTCTACTATTTCTGATTCTGAATTTTGCACAACAATAATTATTTTCTGAAATATGATACGTACAAATTACGGGATGGTTAAAAAAAATGTAGTTTTTTTTGGATGAGCCTTTGGAGTAATAAAATCCCGTATGAAAAAACATACGGGACGAATAGATTATTTCAACTTATCAATGAAATACATTAATAGCTTGTCAATCGCTATTCTTTCCTGTTCCATCGAATCACGTTCCCGTACTGTAACGGTATTGTCTTCCAATGTTTGCGTATCAACTGTAACACAATATGGCGTACCTGCTTCATCTTGTCTTCTGTAACGTCTTCCTACTGCGCCTTTGCTATCATAAAATACCTTCATGTGCGGACGGAGATCTGTTTCAATTTTTCGAGCTATCTCCGGCATACCGTCTTTGTTGACCAGCGGAAATATTGCAACTTTAATCGGCGCAAGCTTCGGATGGAACCTTAATACAACACGCTGCTCACCTTTCACTTCTTCTTCATGGTAGGCATCAACCAGGAAAGCCATGAACGAACGACTAGCTCCGGCGGATGTTTCAATAATGTACGGTACGAACTTTTCACGACTCTCATCATCAAAGTATTGCTGGGATTTGCCGCTGAATTCCTGGTGGCGACCCAGGTCGAAATCCGTACGGTTATGGATACCTTCTATCTCTCCCCAGCCAAATGGAAATTCGTATTCAACGTCGGTTGCGTCTTTGGCATAATGAGCCAACTTATCTTCGGGATGATCATGGAACCGAAGTTTGTCAGGTGTCATTCCCAAATCTTTGAACCACTGGATTCGTCTCGCTTTCCATTCGTCGTAATACTTCTTGTCGTCGGATGGTTTTACGAAGTATTGCATTTCCATCTGCTCAAACTCACGGGTGCGGAACAGAAAGTTCTTCGTGTTTATTTCGTTGCGGAAGGCTTTACCGATCTGGGCAATACCAAAAGGCAATTTTTGACGACTGGCACCTTGCACATTCAAAAAGTTAACAAAAATTCCCTGAGCGGTTTCGGGGCGCAGGAATACAACATTGTCGTCGCTTTCAATCGGCCCTACAAATGTTTTGAACATCAGGTTAAAGCTGCGCGGTTCGGTAAACTGTCCCTGTGTTCCGCAGTTCGGGCAATTAACTTCGGTCAACATCACAAACGATAATGATTTTGATTCAAGAATTGCTTCGAACCGCTCTTCCAGTTCGGGATGAATTCGTTTGATTTCCTCCAAAGCAGTTTTTTTATCCCCTTCTGCTTTTTCCTCAACCGCGGTAATAAATTTTTTCTTCTTCTTTTCACTAATCGCGTCGCCAAGAGTGTCAACGCGGAAGCGCGCTTTACATTGCTTACAGTCTATCATGGGATCGGTGAAATTATCGACATGACCGGATGCTTCCCATACTTTCGGGTGCATTAGAATAGACGCATCCACTCCCTCAACGTCTTCGCGGTAAGTCATTGACTTCCACCACTCTTCTTTTATGTTTTTCAACAACTCAACACCTAGCGGACCGTAATCCCAGCATCCATTCAATCCACCGTAAATTTCGCTGGACTGAAATACAAAACCTTTTCTCTTGGCTAAAGAGACGATTTTTTCTACAACGTTATTTTGTTTCTTTTGTGCGATGACTAACCTCACTTAATTTGTTTTGAAATTGTCCGCCAGGCTTGGATTTGCCCTACGGAATAAAGCTGCAAATATAATCATTCCGCTTTACTTTTCTGAAGAGAATAATTAGCCCACAATATAACACTGACAATTCTACAAATAGCACGTAAAATTGCCTTTACAATTCGTCAATTAGGTACGTGATCTCAGTTCTTTTGTCACAAGGTGATAACAAAGTAAAAAACAAATTCGGGAGATTTTAAGTTTTACGATGGACAGTTAGTATTTTGGCGTAACGGAAATCGCCTTTATGTTTTTGCGACCAAAAATAAATTCCTGAAAAGTAAAGCCCCATTATGCCAATGGAGAGGAGGAAAGAAAATAATTCAGGGAAGGATGTTTCTCTTAAAAGAAATAAACCTCCCCAAATTCCAAGAATCAAAATTAACAACGGTATTCCATAAAGGAGAACCGTTGCTCTTAACACAGCATTGCCGGGAATCGAGATTCGTACTGTGTCTCCGGGGTGGGCATCATAAGGGTCTAACACTTTGATAGTTTTGGTTTTGTTCTCACCGGGTTTGCAAAACAATTTTGCCGAACATTCCTCACAATCGTCGTTTTCAATTAAACCAACCTCTGCCAAACCTTTTTCCGAGGTGATTATTATGCCTTCTTCTATTAGTTCTTCTTTGTACATATTGAATATCAATGCCCGCGAAAAAGTCACGGGCTAAATATTAATTAACTAATTCGTCAGTTTCAGTTTCGTCTTTTCGCACAGGCCTCAAGTGACCTATTGCGCCTGTTCTGCATTTATCGAAAGGAATTAAATCCTCATTTAACTTTTCGTGATTAACTTTACCAAGGAATCCATCCATTTCAACGCTGCCATCGGATTTACGAGCGCAAATACCGCAGCCTAAACATGCAACACTGCATACGTTTTTAGATGTTTTCGGGTCATCCTGATTTTTACAGAATACGAATACATTCCGATCCTGCGGATGCATTTCAATTATATCACGAGGACAAGATTGAACGCACATTGTGCAGCTTGTGCAAAGTTCTTCAATTACCTCGGGAATACCATTATCATTCATATAAATTGCATCAAATGGACAAGCTTCAACACAATCACCGCCGCCTAAACAGCCGTAGTAGCACATTTTATCACCACCGGAAACTATATCCATAGCACTGCAGCTTAAAGGACCGTAATAATCAGCCATTTTATGAACAGCTTCGCTGTTACCGCCATGACACAATATTCTCGGTATCATTTTAACGGTTGCGCCTGCTTCAACTCCCATTAATTCTGCTACCATTTGTGCAGTATCATCGCCTCCAACGGGACAACCATTTACCTGTGCACTGCCATCAACAACAGCTGTTGCAAAATCATAACAGCCGGCGCGGCTGCAAGCGCCGCAGTTAGCGCCCGGAAGTACATCATTTATTTTCCCGATTAAAGGGTTTTCTTCAACTCTTAGTTTTCTATCAGCTATTGCCAATCCACCGGCAAAAATAAAACCTAAGCCGCCCATTGTAGCAATTGCTATAAGTAGAGTTGCATCCATTATATATCCTCCTATATAAAAACTGCTTCTGCCTCAAAGTCTCTAAGGCTCGAAGAGAATTTTATAAAATAAATCTTTTTATTCCATCTTTGATTAAAGGCACATTGAAGTTAATCAGAAAACCCAGATGTTTATCCGCGAGTTTTAAATGACTTAAAATCTGTGCATCCCAAATGGGATTTATGTCGTTTACAGCTTTCAATTTACAAATTATTTTATCTTCCACTAATACGTCCAAAACTAATCCTTCATCAAACATTATATTATCGTACTTTACAGGCAATTTAACTTGTCTTTGAAAACTTAATCCATGATTAGTCAATTCATGACAAAAACAGGTCTCATAAATTTTCTCAAGTAATCCGGGACCGAGCTCTTTATGAACCTTGAAAGCTGAATCAACAACGTCTTTTGCAATCAATTCTTCTTCCTGCGATAATATTCTCTTAATATTTATATTATTCATAATACTTTGCGTCTTTGCGACTTAGTGGCAATGCACTATTTCTTAAAGTAATCCAGAGAATCCCATAAATGCCAACGCTAAAATTCCGGCTACCAATAAGGTAATTGGCGCACCCTGGAATGGTTTTGGAATATCAGCTAAATCTAGCTCTTCTCTGATACCAGCCATGATCGTTATTGCAAGTGTAAAACCAACACCAGCTCCAACACCGAATACTAAACTTTCAATAAAATTATAATCTCTTAAAACCATAAATAAGGCCAAACCTAAAATAGCGCAGTTGGTAGTTATAAGAGGTAAAAATATTCCCAAAGCTCTGTAAAGCGGCTGACTAACTTTTTTAATAAACATTTCTACAAACTGAACGAGAGCTGCAATTACCAGAATAAATGAAACATATTGCAGGAATTCCAATTGGAAAGGTATTAATATTAAGTGATAAATTAACCATGTAACAGCAGCAGCAATAACCATTACAAACGTTGTTGCCAGTCCCATAGAAAAAGCTGATGAAATTTTATTTGAAACACCAATAAACGGGCATATACCAAGAAAGTAAGACAACACAAAGTTGTTAACAATAGCCGATGAAAAGAAAATTAAAAATAATTCCATTATTCAGCTCCTCCTTCGGTTGCAACAACCGTATCTTTCTTCGATGCAACATATTTCTGGTATATAGCTTCTCTTTCAAGTCGTTTTTTACGTTCTGAAAAAGTGTTAAACCATCCCATCATTAAACCTAAAGTTAGAAAAGCTCCGGCTGGTAAAATCATAACAAGCCATGGTTCATACATATCAGGCATTACTTGAACTCCAAATAAAGTTCTTGATCCAAATATTTCACGAACGCCACCAAGCAGGAACAATGCGAGTGTAAATCCGGCACCCATACCTAAAGCGTCAACAACTGATCTGTGTACCGGATTCTTTGATGCAAATGCTTCCTGTCTTCCAAGTATCAAGCAGTTACAAACTATTAAGGGAATGTATGGTCCAAGAGATTTACTTAATTCAGGAAACTGCGCCTTCATTACAAGGTCAACAATTGTTACGAATGCAGCAATAACAACAATATAGCTTGCAATTCTAACCTGTGTTGGAATTAAGTTACGTATAGATGAAATAATCAAACTGGAAAATATTAGCACGAATGCGGTAGCTAATCCCATTGCAATACCATTAATAGCAGAAACAGTAACGGCGAGAACCGGACACATACCAAGTACTTGTTTAAATACCGGATTATTTTCCCACCAGCCTTTAGTAAATTCTTTTACTATTGATATTTTCTTTTTCATTCGGCGCCTCCTGCACTTTGAACATCGCGTAGTCTGGTTAATCCATCATTGATAATAAACACAACGGCTTTTGCTGAAATAGTTGCGCCTGTGATTGTCTGGATCTCGTTATCCTTACTAGCTGGAACACCTTTAACCCAATCAACCTGTGGTGATGCAACTAAACCCTTGAACTGTTTTGTGAATGGTTCTTCTATTATTAAAGTCCCAAGTCCCGGGGTTTCAAGCTGCTCAAGTACCTGCATACCTGTTAAATTGTTCATGTCATCAGTAATGCCAACCATCAATCTTATCTTGCCTTGAAAACCATTTCCTTCATAAGGTAGTGCATAACCGATTGAATTACTACTATCATCGAAAACCTGATAACATTCAAAATCAGTATTAAGTTTTTCATATTTTTTAGCATCTGGCTGTACTAAAAAAATAGCTTCTTCAGTCGCTGCTTTTCTATGCATTTCGATTTTTGGCGCTGCCCATCCGGCTATTTGAGAAAGAAGCGCTCCGGAAATAACACCAATAATTGAAAGTGTGAATAACATTTTAATTATTGTATTCATGCCGTCACCTCCCCAAATACTTTTGGTTGAGTGTACTTATTAATAAGTGGAACAAAAGCATTCTTAAACAGTATCGCATACATTACTCCTTCCGGAAGTCCGCCTAACAATCTAATAATGATAATCATCAGAGAAATGCTTATACCAAATATCCACATACCCTTTGAGGTAAGGGGAGAAGAAACCCAATCTGTTGCCATGAACAAAGCGCCAAATAAGAAACCGCCGGCAAAAATATGGAAGAATGGATCCGGATACTTAATTGGATCAATCAACCAGAACAATCCGCCAAATACAATTACCCCTACTGTCATGGCTGCAGGTATTCTCCAGTTAACAACTTTAATTGCAATTAGGAATATTCCACCGATTAAAATTGCTAATGAACTTGTTTCGCCAATTGAACCGCCAATGTTTCCGATAAACAAATTTTGTATATCAGCAAAAACGCCGTCGAATTTCATAGATGCTAGTGGAGTTGCACTTGTAACCGCATCAGATGCATAATTTGGTTGAATCCATGTAGTCATGGGAACAGGGAAAGCTGCTTGTAAAAATGCTCTGCCTACTAACGCAGGATTGAATACATTAAAACCTAATCCGCCGAATATCTCTTTACCAATACCTATTGCTACAATAGCGCCAAGAGCAGTAGATACAAGTGAAAAATTCGGGGGAAGAATAAGCGCAAGCAAAAGCCCGGTAATGATAGCGCTGCCGTCGCCTATTGTTACTTTTCTCTTTCTTATTGTTTTAATTGCCGCTTCAGTACCTACGCAGAATCCAACACTTACCGCAATAACCAATAATTGATAGAATCCAAAGAAAACAAGCGCTGAAATCACTGTGGGTAATAATGCAAGTATAACAACCCACATGGCTTGTTTTGTATTCCATCTTGAATGAACATGCGGAGAGCTAGCAAGTTCCAACTTGTAGGTAGGATTTTCTGTAACAGTAGTCATAAGCTCTCTATAATTTAGTTTACTATAATTTCAATATCTCTGTTGCTAAGCTTCTCTGTGGCAGAAGCCGTAGAGAAACGGAGGATCAGAGTATATTTAAGCCGATTGTCGTTCTCTTTGCAAAGCCATAACTCTTTGCTTTCCTAGTCGTATCCATTGAACTAATGGAATATTTGCCGGACATGTGAATGTACACGTTCCGCATTCCATACATGTTGTAATGCCAAAATCTTCAGCATCTTCTAATCTTTCTAATTCTGATAATCTTGCTAGTTTTGTAGGAGTTAATCCCAAAGGACAAACTTCAATACACTTGCCGCATTTTAAGCAAGGTGTTTCAGGGTGAGCATTAACTTCTTCTTTCGTCAATACCAAAATTCCCGAAGTTGCTTTCATGATTGGAGCGGCCATGTCAAATTGCGAAACACCCATCATCGGTCCGCCAACAACAACCTTTGCTGCCTCTTCTTTAACACCTCCGCAATAATCCAATACATCGCTTAACGGGGTTCCAACCCGAACAATTACATTTTTTGGTTCATTGATTCCGCCGCCTGACACAGTAACGGCTGCCGTTATCTGCGCCTCTCCTTTAACAACTGCATCATGAATGGCGATTGCTGTTCCAATGTTTTGAATTACACAGCCGACATCCAACGGAAGTTTACCAGGAGGCACTTCACGGTCAAGTACAGCTTTGATCAGCATTTTTTCAGCGCCTTGCGGGTATTTTGTCTGAAGCGTTTCAACGGTAATGTTCGGATCGCTTGCAACAGCTTTTCCCATTGCAGCAATTGCTTCGGGCTTGTTATTTTCAATGCCAATGGCGCCTTTAGCAACACCTAAAGCTTTCATGATAAGTTTCAATCCCGATATTACATCTTCAGTGCGTTCCAACATGTAGCGATCATCACGTGTTAGGTAAGGTTCGCACTCGCATCCGTTTAAAATAACGTAATCGATTTTAGCGCCGTCCGGTGGAGTAAGCTTAACAAATGTTGGAAATGCAGCTCCGCCTTGACCAACGATACCCGCTTCCTTAACGCGTTTGCGAATATCCTCGTCAGTAATTGAAGCGGGATCCAAAGAAGGCATTGCTTCTATTTCGTTTTCCTCGTTAGCCTGAATAATAATCGAATCTTTGGGAAATCCTGTCACGGTTGCTTCACGGTGAATATCTTTCACGATTCCGGAAACAGGAGCGTGAATGGGTGATGAAATGAACCCTTCTGCTTCTGCAATTACCTGCCCGGCTTTTACTTCATCTTTTTTCTTAACGAGAGGTTTTGCAGGTTTTCCTATATGTTGCGAAATTGGAACAATTACAAGCTTGGGATTCGGCATAACTTCAAATGCCATTTTTTCAGTCAATTCCTTCCATTCCGAAGGATGAACTCCGCCTTTGAACGATTTTACCTTACTAAGTATGCTCATATTCAATCTGTATTAGTTCAAAAAAAATCTATTTGATTCTGGATACTCGATTTTTGATCCTGGATACTTGAACTAGAATTCATGATTTTAAGATTTCTGTTATTATATTCAAGTAACGATCATCTTGTGTCCATCCCCCGGCACCGGCATCCAGATACCAGAAAGAATCGTGTGATTCTCATAAATTATGCCATATTTATCCAATTATCTTCTACGCAATAATGATGAATTCAGCTTCTAAACGAAGAAAAAATCCGGACTAATATTGCGGGAAATTATTGCTACGAATAATATTTTCAGAATTGAAAAACCGATTTTTCGCGTGAGAAATAAAAGACAATTGGTAGGCTAATTTGCAGGATTAGTGATAAATTTCGGAATGTCAGTTTTTGGCAGCTTTATTGAAATCGGATTAAACGTCGATTTATGAATTTCTCCGAGTTTTACCGAAATCGCATGGGGTTGTGAATCAATAACAAAGAAATGTGCTTTTTCGGAACCATTGTCAATTGATGCACCGGCGTTTAGAAATCTTATACCTTTCCGCGTATAGTCCTTTATTTCGTGGCTGTGCCCATGCAGCACCAGTTCCACTTCGTTTTCTTTAAAAAGTTTGATTAGCTGCTTTTTGCCGCGAAGCTTCATTGTAAATGATTCAATCTTATTCCATATATTATTTTGGGAAGCAGTAGACTCAACATTTTTTTTGTAAAAATGATGGTGAATCAGAATTACCTTTTTAAGTTTCTTCACTTCCTTCAAATCAAAAATAGTTTTGAGCAATTCGATCTGGTCGTCATAAACTTTTCCATTGGATGCGAAAGGATTTTTCAGAGTGGAATATCTGTCAATGGAGTTCATTCCAATGAATGCATGATTGTCAATAATTTTTACAAACGGGAAAAATTGACTGCGATCAGGGTAAGTTATATCTATAAACAATTCTTCAAAGTAACTTATAAAATCATTAACCCGGACATCATAATCAGCGGCTTTACATTTTTTTGGAAAGTCAACAACATCAAGCGCTGTTTGAACTCCGCCGAAAATGTCGTGGTTTCCAATTACCATACTTACAAGTTTGGAATCCAACAAATTATATTTATTAAGCAGCTTTCGTAAAATCAAAAATTCTTTCTCATCTGCATTATCGGCAATATCACCGGAAATCACCAAATGATCGAACTCAATATTTACAGCATGCCTCAAAGCATATTGTAACTTTTTTATATTATCCTGCTTATATATTGCATTTAAATGTAAATCGGATAGATGAATTATCTTCATTAAAACTCACTAATATTTATTATCGGGAGAAATAAAACTTTTTAATATTACTAATGCATAAAGCAAATGTTAACTAATCGTTAATAAAATATCCTTATTAACTATCATGGTCATTCTTAACATATTATTAACTCACTCATAACACTCAATTAACACAAATACCAATTGAATTTTACAACTTACCCGCGTTCAATTTTTTAGAGTATTGATGAATCGCAGAATGGTAAATCAAAAAGCAGGAAATGTATTGTTCGTTGGCGGGTCAATAAATCAGACCACCATGATGCACAAAATTTCGAGATATTTCGAAAACTATAGCTGCTATTTCACCCCGTTTTTTGCTGACGGATACATGGAGTATTTCAGAAAGAAAGGTTTGCTGGAATTTACCGTGCTTGGCGGGCAGTTTAGAAAAAACACTGAAAAGTATTTGAATGACAACAGACTCAACATAGATTACAAAGGAAATCAAAGGGTTTACGATCTCGTTCTTACATGTTCAGACTTGCTGGTTCCGCAAAAAATAAAGCGCTCTAAGTTAATTCTTGTTCAGGAAGGAATGACCGATCCTGAAAATTTGGTTTATTATTTAGTGAAGTGGCTTAAGCTGCCGCGCTTCCTTGCGAGCACCTCAACAAACGGTTTATCCAACGCGTATGATAAATTCTGTGTAGCCTCTGAAGGATATAAAGAATTGTTTGTTAAAAAGGGAGTAAAAAAAGGTAAAATTGAAGTTACGGGAATTCCAAATTTTGACAACTGTGCTCAATTCTATAATAACAGCTTTCCTCACAAGGGTTTTGTTTTAGTCGCTACATCGGATTCGCGGGAAACATTTAAATATGAAAATCGAAAGAAGTTTATCTTAAAAGCAGTAGAAATGGCAAGGGGAAAGCAATTGATCTTTAAACTTCATCCCAATGAGAAATTTGATAGAGCTACTAAAGAAATTAATACTTACGCTCCGGGAGCTTTGGTTTACACATCGGGAAACGTGAACGAAATGATAGCAAATTGCGATGTACTGATAACCATGTATTCATCGGTTGTTTATGTAGGAATAGCGCTTGGTAAAAAAGTGGATTCTTATTTCAAACATGATGACCTGGTGAAACAAGTACCAATTCAGAACGGTGGTAAATCAGCTATGAATATTGCCCGGGTAGGTTTGGAATTACTTGGCGAAGGAAAATATGCAGTTGAAAATAGTGTTTTAAACATTGGCTTAGCGAAAGTGTAAGAGATGAATGTAGTTACATTGATACAAACAAGAATGACGTCTACCCGCCTGCCTCAAAAAGTGATGCTGTCGATATGTGGAAAACCTTTGCTTTTCAGAATGTACGAGAGAGTGAAAATGGCTAATCATGCCGGCGAAGTGGTAATTATAACATCAACCGAAATTGATGATGACCCGATAATTGAAATGTGCATTTCTGAAAATATCCCGTTTTATCGAGGGCATTTAGCCGACTTACTGGACAGACATTACCTGGCGGCAAAACAATTCAGTGCAGATGCAGTTGTAAAAATTCCATCGGACTGCCCGCTTATTGATCCATGCATTATTGATATAGTAATCAAGCATTACAAAGAGAATAACCAAAGTTTCGATTACGTAAGCAATTTGCACCCTGCATCTTTTCCAGACGGCAATGACATTGAGATAATGAGTTTTGAAGCAATTGAAGCTGCATGGAAGGAAGCTCAAAAGCCTTATGAACGTGAACACACAACACCATTTTTGTGGGAAAATCCCGAAAGATTTCGGATTGGGAATGTTCTCTGGGAAAACGGACTGGATTATTCAAGCACTCATAGATGGACGATTGACTATGAAGAAGACTACATTTTTATCCGATCTGTCTACGAAGAGTTAATAAATAAAAAACCGTTTTTCACTATTTACGATATCCTCAACTTGCTTGAAGAGAAGCCTTATCTACGATACATAAATGAAAAATATGCCGGTAAATATTGGTACGAGAACCATTTGGATGAATTAAAATACGTGGAAGAATTCAAGAACAAACAAAAAAAGATTAATAATGACTAAAAAAGAAGTAAAAGAATTAAAGGAGGTTGCGTTAAAGGTGCGCGAACACATTATTAAACTTTCGGCACGCGGAGGCTGTTTTATCGGCGCTTCTCTGTCGTGTGCTGATTTAGTGGTTTACCTTTACAAGAAATTCCTGAACCTTAACATCAATAAGTTGTCAAGCTCAAACCGTGATTATCTTTTTTTGTCAAAAGGCCACGACGTTCCGGCTTTGTATGGAATGTTCGTCGAACTCGGCTGGATTGAAGAAAAAAGGCTTGAAAAACATTGCACTGTTGAAGATGATATATACTGGCATCCAAACAAGAAAATACCAGGAATAGAATTTCATAGCGGTTCGCTAGGACATTTATTATCTGTATCCATTGGTGTTGCAATAGATTGCAAATTAAAGAAACAAAAAAACAAAATAGTTACAATTCTTGGCGACGGCGAATTAAACGAAGGGTCTATATGGGAAGCATTGCTTGTTGCCCAGGCTTATAAGCTCGATAACTTATGCATAGTTGTTGACCGAAACATGTTCCAGGCAAACATTCAAACCGAGCAGCTTATTCCGCTTGAACCCCTTGATAAAAAATTTGAAGCCTTTAACTGTGTTGTAAAAACAGTGGATGGGCATGATTTCAAAGATATGAACGATGCATTTCTAAAATTCCCGTTTACTAAAGACAGGGTTTCGGTTGTAATAGCCGAGACAGACAGGGGACGAGGATTGCCAAGCATCACTAATAAGGCCGACAGGTGGTTCTGTAGATTTACCGATGAGGAGGTAGAGGGACTTCTCAAAGAACTACACGGAAACAATAAAACTAAATTAACTTCAGAGACATTGGTGGTAAGATAATATGACTTATGAAAACCAGTTGTTAGAAATCGTACAATCAAACGAGAGGTATATGGTCCTTACTGCGGAAAACAGGGCAGCCATAAGAAGCTTACCTCAGAAAATTAAAAAACAATTTATTGATACCGGCATTACCGAACAAACCATGATCGGGATTGCAGCGGGTTTGGCATTGCGCGGACGCATCCCGGTAGTTCATGCTCTGGCAACATTTTTAACTATGCGCGCATTCGAATTTATTCGTACTGACGTTGGTATTCCGAATTTACCGGTAAAAATAGTTGGAAGTTTCGCCGGGTTTCTTTCCGAAGCAAACGGACCTACTCACCAGGCTATTGAAGATATCGCATTAATGCGCGGGATACCGAACGTCAATATTTTTAGCCCGTCCGACGAAGCAGACATGCTGCGCGGTTTGCCGAAGGTTTTGGCTAGTAGTGAGCCGTTTTACATTCGCTATAACAATCTTCGTTCTTATGTAGTCCACGATAATTTTGAAATTGGGAGGGCGGAAGTTTTTGGGAACGGGAGTAACATTGCGATACTTGTGCACGGCGCTTTATTTAACCAGGCCTACCAGGCAAAAGACAACCTTGAAGCTAAAGGAATAGGCGTTCGATTAATCAATCTTCGCACCCTCAAACCAATCGATGAAGAAATAATTCTTAAAGCAGTCGATGAATGTGATTTGCTGGTCACTGTTGAAGATCACTTTCTCACGGGAGGTATTTATTCAGTACTTGCGGAAATAATTACAAAGCATCAACGAGTAGCGAATGTATTTCCATTTGCTTTAAAAGATAGGTGGTTCAAACCGGCATTGCTTGACGACCTTATTCACTATGAAGGATTTACAGGAACACAGTTGGCTAACCGCATTGAAGAAAAATTATTTAACAACAAAAAGACAAATTACTATGCCGAATGGAGTAACACTTAAGCAGGATTATCCTGTAATTGAAAATTCGAATGAACTTTACAATCGATCCGTTGGATTAATTCCTTCCAATACACAAACATTGGCCAAGGGTCCTACACAATACGTAAATGGTGTTGCTCCTAAGTACCTACAACGCGGAAAAGGAGCACATGTTTGGGATGTGGATGGAAACGAATATATTGATTATAACATGGGCATTGGTCCTTTATCGCTTGGTTATTCTTATCCAAAAGTGAACGATGCAATACAAAAGCAACTGGAAGACGGAATTACTTTCTCGCTAATGCACCCGTTGGAAGTTGAGCTTGCCGAATTAATCAGTGAAGTTATTCCCAACGCACAGTCTGTTCGATACAGTAAAACCGGCGCCGATGTTACTTCTGCTGCAACCAGATTAGCAAGAGCATACACCGGTAAAAACAAAATATTATGCTGCGGTTATCACGGTTGGCATGATTGGTATATTTCGGTTACGGCAAGGAATTATGGAATTCCTAAACCAATACAGGATTTAACTTATACTTTTAATTACAATGATATCGATTCATTTGTGAATGCGATTGATGACGACGTTGCAGCGGTGATTTTGGAACCGGTAGTATTCCAGGAACCAAAAGAAAATTTCCTGCACAAGGTTGCCGATATCTGCATTGAAAAAAATATTGTTTTGATATTCGATGAAATGTGGACGGGATTCAGAATTGAACTTGGCGGCGCGCAAGAGTATTTCGGGATTACTCCTGATCTTGCAACTTACTCAAAAGCCATTGCCAACGGCATGCCTCTTTCCGTGCTTACCGGGAAAAAGGAAATCATGGATTTGGCGGAAGGCGATATATTCTTCTATACTACTTTCGGTGGTGAAGCACTTTCTTTAGCAGCCGCAATGGTAACCATAGAAGAGATAAGGAATAAAAATGTTCCAAGATACTTAAACGAGAAAGGGAAAAAGTTAAAAGACGGCTATAATTTTCTTGTTTCAAACCTGGGCATTGATTATTCAAAATGCATAGGATATAACTTCAGATCAATGATTACGTTCGATACTTCCGCAGCCGATCCTCTAATATTAAAATCATTTATACAACAAGAAATGATAAAGCGAGGAATACTTTGGTCCGGATTCCACAATATGTGCTACTCGCATGACGACCATGATATTGATTACACTTTGAAATCTTATGAAGAAGTGCTGACGCTACTGAAGAAAGCAGTTGAAGAAAGCAATGTGACGGAACAACTAAAGGGCGAGCCCGTTCAGCCCGTCTTTCGTAAGACCGATAATTTTAATACGAAACCTGTTAGTAAGGGCTGAAATGACTACTTCAAAATTATTTGCTATGAACGGTAAAGTTGCAATTGTAACAGGTGCGTTAGGTCTGATAGGAAGGCACCACTGCAAAGCGTTGGCAGAAGCGGGGGCTAATGTTATTGTTGCTGATTTAGATACAGAAGCATGTGAAAGATTCGCTAAAGAATTGCCCACCCAGTCTCTTGGTGTTAAACTTGATGTTACCTGCATGGAATCCATAGAGCAAGCGAAAAACATTGTAATAAGTGAGTTTAACTGGGTTGATGCCCTTATTAATAATGCAGCAATTAATGATATGTTCGAAGACCCGAAGGCAGCATCGGAGCAGTCGAAGTTCGAAAGCTATCCGCTACAATTATGGCAAAAGTCTGTTGATGTGAACCTGACCGGGGTATTTCTGTGCTCGCAAATTCTTGGTGGTGTTATGGCGGAACAGAAGTCCGGCAGCATTGTGAACGTAGCTTCAACTTACGGGATGGTTGCACCAAATCAATCTTTGTATAAAGATGAGAATGGGAATCAATCGTTTTATAAACCACCTGCATACTCTGCTACAAAAGGTGCGATTATCACTTTCACAAAATACCTGGCTGCATATTGGGGTAACAAAGGAGTTCGCGTAAATACCCTCTCCCCCGGTGGAGTTCAGAACGGCCAAGATGAACATTTTGTTGCAAGTTATTCTGAAAAAACACCGTTAGGCAGAATGGCGTCACCAACCGATTATAAAGGAGCAGTGGTATTTCTGGCAAGCGAGGCTTCAAAATATATGACAGGCGCAAACCTCGTTGTTGACGGAGGGTGGATTGCGTGGTAAGATAAAGAAGGTTAATGAATAAAGTGGAAATCATAAAGGGATAAGATGACTGAAAAGATCTACAAGAAGGCCAAGAAAATAAAATTACTGCTTACTGATTGTGACGGAG
This sequence comes from Melioribacteraceae bacterium, assembly GCA_028280855.1. Classification (GTDB taxonomy): domain Bacteria; phylum Bacteroidota; class Ignavibacteria; order Ignavibacteriales; family Melioribacteraceae; genus PGYT01. The sequence goes on along the minus strand of JANQLA010000449.1, from coordinate 21,291 downwards.
TGTTAACGGATACGGGCGTTTATTATTCGCCTACAGGAGAGGAATTGAAACGATTTTCAATTCGCGATGGAATGGGCGTAGAAAGGCTGCGAAAGTTTGCAAATGTGGAAACCGGAATAGTTACCGGTGAAGATACGCCGATCGTCAAAAATCGCGCGGATAAGCTCAAGATAAATCATCTGTATATGGGTATAAAAAACAAGGCATTACTGCTTTACAAACTTGTTGAAGCCGAAAATTTGAGTCCGGACGAAATAGCTTTTATCGGGGACGATACCAACGATGCTGAAATCATGAAAATTGTTGGACTAAGCGCTTCACCGAACGACGCTACTCAATTTGCTAAAGATGTTGCAGATGTAGTTGTTGATAGCAACGGCGGTTACGGAGCTTTCAGGGATTTTGCCGAAATAATAATTAAAGCTAAGGAAGAGAGAGATACACATTTACGCAGTGTAGAAACAAATACAAAAATTCTTCAATAAAATTTTAAGGGATGTTATGAACTCTAACAAAGTGCAAGTAGGCGAAAAATTTATCGGCGACGGTCAACCGGTCTACATAATAGCTGAAATCGGTATCAATCATAACGGTTCTTTGGATATAGCTAAAAAACTTATCGACGGCGCTGTGTTCGCCGGCTGCGACGCCGTGAAATTCCAAAAGCGTACTCCTGAATTATGCGTGCCGCAAGACCAATGGAATCTTGAGCGAGATACGCCGTGGGGAAGAATGACTTATATCAAATACAGGCACAAAATTGAATTCGGCTTTGCTGAATTTGATGAGATTGACAGATACTGCAAAGAGAAAAAGATTCACTGGTTCGCCTCATGCTGGGACGAAGAAGCTGTTGATTTTATTGAGCAATTTGAACCGGTAGCTTACAAGGTTGCATCGGCAAGTTTAACTGATAACGAGTTGTTGAAAAAGAAACTGGCTACCGGAAAACCGATTATACTGTCAACCGGTATGTCTTCGATGGAACAAGTTGAGAAAGCAGTTGAATTGATCGGCGAAAAAAATTTGATGCTCGCACAATCAACCTCAACATACCCGTGTAAGTTAGATGAGTTGAATATCAATGTTATTAAAACATTCAAGCAGAAATATCCAAACTTACCAATTGGTTACTCCGGACACGAAACAGGTTTGGCTCCAACATATGCCGCGGTAGCAAACGGCGCTACTTTCATTGAACGACATATTACTTTAGATAGGGCTATGTGGGGAAGTGATCAGGCAGCTTCTGTCGAAATAGGCGGAATGTTCAGACTCGTAAAAGATATCCGTGATATTCAAGCGTGTCTGGGCGACGGAATCAAACGTGTTTATGAAAGCGAGCAGAATTCAATTAAAAAATTACGACGGGCAAAGAGTAGTTTATCGCTAGCTCAGTAGAAGATGGAAGTTTCGCAGATTCGTTTTGTGATGTTCGGTGTTATAACCGCTTCAGCTATAATAATAATAGTACTTGAGAGATTGTTTCCTTACACCAAGGGACAAAAAATATTTAGAAACGGATTCGTTGATGATTTTATATTCTATAACTTCATGCAAAGCTTTACTCTTGGAATCATCATTTCCTACATAATCGAATTTATTGATAATTCTACTCAACTCTCGAGATTACAATTGATAAGCGATTGGCCGGTTTGGCTGCAGTTATTGTTCTTCCTGGTAACTCATGATTTATATATTTACCTGTTTCACAAATGGCAGCATAAAAACAAGTATTTATGGCGATTGCACGAAGCGCACCATTCACCTAAGCAAGTTGATTGGCTGTCCGGCGTTAGGTCGCACGCCCTGGAAATACTGATTAATCAGACTGTTGAGTTTTTACCAATAATGTTGCTTGGCGCTTCGCCGGAAGTCGCTGTATATAAAGGCGCCATCAGTGCTATATGGGGAATGTATATTCATTCCAATATTGATGTTCGATCTGGCCAGTTTCAAAAAGTAATTAACGGGCCCGAAATGCATAGGTGGCATCACTCAACAGGAAAAGGACGTAACAGGAATTTTGCTACGAAACTAGCTGTCTGGGATTGGATTTTCAACACAGCATATTTACCTGCTGCAAAGCCCAGTAATTACGGTTTGAAAACTTTTTTTCCCGACAATTACTTTCGGCAGACTTTATTCGCATTTAGAAGCTTCAAAAGAAAATAACGGAATTAATAGATGAACTGGATAGCTTTAATTATTGCAGGTGTTATGGAAATCGGTTGGGTGATTAGTTTAAAATACACCCAGGGCTTTACCAAAGCTATACCAATGATTTTCTACGCCTTCTTCGGATTTACAAGCGCATTCTTTTTTTCGCAGTCCCTTAAACAATTCCAATGGGCATTGCATATGCTATTTGGATGGGTATTGCAATCATAGGCATCACATTTGCCGAAACGATAATGTACGGTAACAAGTACGACTTCTTAAAAGCATTTTTTATGCTTCTCATTGCGGCAGGAATAATGGGACTAAAATTCTTAGGTAGCGTACCATCTGAACCATAATCTAACGGAATTAAAATGATTGATTTAAAGACCCTTATCAACGAAAGGTATCCTGGTTTTGCTAACAAGCCGAAAATCCTCCAAACAATTACCTTAACATTTCTGAATAAGGTTTTACACATTCGAGATGTAAATAACTTTTTAGAAATGCATAAGGATGATTACGGGATACAATTTATCGACGAATTATTTGAGCAATTTAACTTTTCATATCGAATTTCGAACAAGGATGCAAAGAAAATACCTGCAGAAGAGCGTGTAGTAATTGTTGCGAACCATCCGATTGGAAGTTTGGATAGCCTGGCTTTAATGAGCGCAGTTTATAACGTTCGGCAGGATATAAAAATAGTGGCGAATGATGTATTAAGTATTATTAGCCAGTTAGATGAGTTTATGCTGCCGTTTAATTTAGAATCAGCCGGTGTTCAAAGGCAAAATATACAGGCCATCAGCTATGCTTTGCAAAACGAGAAAGCCGTAATAATGTTTCCTGCGGGGGAAGTTTCGCGTTTAAGGTTCTACCACATTGTTGACGGAAAGTGGAATAAAGGGGCCGTTCATTTTGCAAAAAAGTTTAATTCACCAATACTCCCGGTTTTTATTCAGGCAAAGAATTCAATTTTGTTTTACGCAACCTCAGCCTTAAATAAACATTTTTCTCGATTACTGCTTGCTCATGAATTATTTAATAAGCGCAATAAAGTAATTAATTTAAAAATCGGTGATCCTATCCCTGCAAAGGCCTTTACCTCAAATTTTATTAATCCCAAGATGCAGACTAAGCTTTTGAAGAAGCATGTTTACAAACTTGCAAGACGCGAACAAGGGATTTATTCAACGGAAAAGAATATTATTCACCCGGTTGATGTTAAATGTATTTTTAAAGAGATACAAAATGCACAAACACTGGGAATAACTAAGGATAAAAAACGGATAATTCTAACAGACAATGACAATTCACCCAATGTATTAAAAGAAATAGCACGTCTGCGCGAGATAACCTTCAGAAGCGTTGGAGAAGGCAGCGGAAAGAAACTGGATATAGATAAGTTTGATAAATATTACAAGCATATAGTAGTGTGGGATGATGAGCAACTGGAAATTATCGGCTCATACCGGATAGGAATTGGGGCTGAAATTCTAGAACAGTTTGGAGAAAAAGGATTTTATACCTCTACGCTCTTTAAATTTTCGCAGAATTTCACAGAAGAGTATTTAAATAAATCAATTGAACTGGGACGAAGTTTTGTTCAGAAAAAATTTTGGAACTCAAACGCACTTAATTATTTATGGATGGGTATAGGTTCGTTTTTAGCAAAACATGATAATGTAAAATACATGTTTGGACCGGTAAGCATTAGCAATAGCTACCCGGAAGAAGCAAAAAAAATGCTGGTTTATTTTTACAATAAATGGTTTGGAAGCGTTAACAATCTCGTTGAATCGAAGAATAGATTCAAAGTTCCTGAAAAAGACTTAGCCGATTATCAAAATACATTTAATGCGGATGAATACAAAAAAGATTTTTTAATACTCAAGAAGCTCATAAGACCTTTTGGATTTACAGTACCGGTACTTTACAAACATTACACAGAATTATGCGATAACGACGGGGTTAAATTTCTTGACTTCGGCGTTGATACGGATTTTGAAAACTGCATTGACGGGCTAATTTTTGTAGAAGTTGATAAAGTAAAACCTGAGAAACAGGATCGGTATATAAACTGCTTTAAAAACGAGCAGAAAGAAACCGTATAGAAATCTGAAAATTATTTGCGTAAATCTACTTTGTAGCAATTAAAAAAGCCCGACTCTTTAAGTTACCAACAAATATGCAGAGCCGGGCTTTAGTAATAACCTAAAACTTATCCGCGAAAATCTGTTTAATCTGTGTCATCTGTGTTCCATTAAAAAGCTACTTCATCAACAATATTTTACGCGATTGATTGAACACATCTCCATCCTTACTCTGAGCTTGCATATTAACGATGTACATTCCACTAGCCAAACCACTACCGTCAAATGTTACGTTGTAAAAACCTTCTTTCATAGTTTCATTTACGAGTTCAGCCACTTCTTTACCCAATACATCATATACTTTAAGAACCACATGTCCTTTTTGGGATATGGAGAATGTTACTTGTGTACTCGGATTAAAAGGATTAGGATAATTACTGAATAGATTATATTTCGGCTCCATGTTTTCGTCTGTAGAGGTATTGTGAAATTTCTGTAAATCCCTATCCCAATAGAGCCAGTCATAATTCGATTTAACAGATTCTTTATTGGTACTATCAACAGCAGTTACTTTATAAAACACTTTATTGGTGCCGCTGCCTGAAATGTAAAGATCAAGATCAGTCCAATTTGTTGTCGGGTGATTTACAGTTGCTTTAAGAGAAAAACTTGTTGGTTCACCTCCTGTGGTTGTTGCACGATAGATGTTATATTTGCCACCAGAAATGACATCAGGTTCTAAATTTGCATTCCACGATACATATGGGCTGTTTCCAACTTGAGATACTTGCAGGTTTTGTGGTTTTGAGGGCGGTCCACTTACCGATGTCCCAACGTATATATCCAACGTGTAATTTCCGGCGGACTCGCTCTTAATAAAGAAACCAAATGGTGTTGTCGAACGATTCTCCCTTTGATTATTTGGATTACTCCAAGGCGAGAATACTTGTTTATATCCCATTCTAAATGCATCCAAACCATCTCCGTTATGACGCACGTCTATTTGAGGATTTCCGCTCGCATCCTCTGTAAAATGGATTACATCAGGGTTAGGCACACCTGCAAAAGAATGCGGAATTTTTTCCAAATCGTGGTATCCATTTACTATATTAGGTCCAATGTTTTTGAATACAGCCAAATATGCTGGGGTAGAACCCCATGGATTAGCAACCGATTGATTTACTTCCCAACTATGCCTTCCATCTGCCGGGACACATTGCAGCCACGAAGGATCCGTTCGACTTAAACTACCATCTCTTCTTATCACATAAATTCCTTTTTCAATATTTCCGGCTAAACCTGTCGCATGCCAAAAAGGAGTGTTGTTCTCCCAGTAATTGGTTTTCTGATGGTTTTCAATAAAAATGTATTTATCGTTTGCCGCATCTATGACCAAACGATAAGCTGTACCTGTATCTAAGTAATCGCCAAGTGTCGTATCAACAAGAGTTTGGTTTGGTGAATTTTCAATAGTATATAATGCAGTATTATTCATCCAGCCCAATTTATAACGTTCCCAGGAATTTGCAACATATGATCTAACTCCCCAGGCCGAAAGCATACCCCAAAAGCCAAAACCGTTGTGATAGTCGTTATTTCCAAATAAATAATGAGAAAATTCATGAATAACATTTCGAAACGGGTCTGCTTGCAGGTATGTATTTATTGTTACTCCTGACTCATTACCGCCGAAACCTGTTCCTACTGTTCTTGTACCTCCGTCAAGGGTGAAGTCGCTTCCTCCTATTGAACCAAAACTATGAGTGAAATTAAGATCAACTTTATCCTGTTCTGGATTTGATCTGTCTGCCGCTATATTTCTCCAGACAAATACAATCATATCAATTATTCCGTCCGGAACATCGTTATGATTAAATTCACTTACATAGTCCCAATTATCAAAATCAGCAAAGTCTTTTGTTGCATCCAAATCAGTTAAAATCTCCTCGTGAATGTCGCCTCTATTTAAACTATTTCCTATGTAATAATTTCTCGTATGTTGGGTAGTAACTGAAATACACTCGCCGGTAACTTTTAATCTATCACCTGACATTTCATTAAAATAATGTGTAAGCGAACCCTGAGTAGGATTTGAAGACCAGGTTTGGTCAACCCAGTTATTCATATTGGCCGGGTCGCTATCTACAGGCCAATATGAATTTGTAGGTTGATAATTATCGTCCAGGAATTGAGCAAATATTATTAGAATATGAAGATTACCCGATGCAGTTTTATAACGACCGCCGATATGTGTTGTAAGAGCTGTCGTAGCATCAACACAATCCGGATTGTCGGCGGCTAACAGGATGTAAACATCCATTAATAAGACAAAGACTAATGCCAATGATATTTTTTTCATTTCATTCTCCTTATTTGATATAAGTCATTTTTTTCGAAATTTGTAATAAAGGTATCTTTAGTACTTACACATATACACCGCTGCTCAGTTTTTCTACTACTTCGGTAATGTCAAACAATACTTTATAGTTACCAGCCGTCTTGTACCCTTCTACTAAAGAAGTTATTCTTTCTCCGAGAATATTATAGACCTCCAATTGAATAAATCCGGCTTTAGCTACTGAATATTCTATTGTTGTCGTTGGATTAAACGGGTTAGGATAATTCTGCTTTAAGAATATTGTCAATGGAGGTACATCCTCAACTTCAACCGAAACAACGCTTCCATATTTTTTACCGTTTATTATGCATCCATGTAATACTTTTGGCTGAGTTGCTCCATCTCCCTGCCAGATCAACCCAAAGCCCGAAGCAATTATGCTTGTAAACATTTGCAAGGATGTTTCAGTTATTGTTGTATCCTCTTCATTTATTTCATAATATTCAATTCTTTTTACATTTGTGATCTCTCCAAAGACATAGGCCTGATATGTATCTTCTACACGCGCCAGTTGCCTTCTATCTTTACTATACCACCATGTATCACCGCTATCCGCTGTAAGTTTATATTCCAACAAGTTAGAAAATTGCGGACTGACAAACACATTCACGCTTGTATCAATTTTATAATTAGGACCACGGTAAGGGGGATCATGGAAAAACAGAAACTTACTACCGTCTTCGTCAATGGAATCTCTTAAAATAGTATAATTGTACTGCTGTCTTTGCGGATCATATTCCCAGTAGTTTCCAACCCTTGAAGGGAAAAAACTGAACGGATCAGGTTCTTCTGTTTGCGCTGATAAAAGAATATTTATTAATATTACTAAGGGTGATAATAGTATTCTCATCGTACATTACCTTTTAACACAATTTTTTAACTACTAACAACGCTGTCTATAGCCATCTTGCTTTTCAAAAACATTGCCAAAGCTGAAATATACAGTCAATCGAGTAATTGAATAACAAAAGGGGGATCGCGATTCTTCGAGGAACTTAAAAATAACATTGCAAGATCCTAATGTTAAAAATTATGTAAGGAGGCTTCGCATAAACCTAATATCAATAAGAAGCAGATGGTGCAAAAAGTAAATTAAATGTAAAATCGCTGTTTTATTTTTTGCTTGGCCCGCCTTTGGGACGTTATTCAAAGCCATCCAAAAATTACGGGGTTTAGTCTTTGACAAAAATCAACATTGAATAACGACTATCTTGCGTCTATAGCTAAGTTATTCAAACATTACGCTAGACTATGCCCCTAATATTTGCGGGGAACTTGTAGTAAAGGTAAAGTAAAATAGCGCTCATGTAAATGGGGAAAAATCCGTATTTTCTTAATAAAATATGCGGGAAACGGAGTAATTAGAGGACTAGATGTGTTATTACCTAATGTGCGAAGAATAAACTTTATGATTAGTGGCTAATCCTATCAATTCATTAGTATTATCCAGTTCTAATTTTTCCTTAATATTTCTTATGTGTTTCTCAAATGTTTTCGGACTTATAAATTGTTCATCAACAATTCTTCGCTTTGTAGAACCTTCGCCCAGCTTCTCAAATAAAATGAGTTCAGTTCTTGTTAAACGGTTTTTAATAATGTCAAACTCAAAACCATGTAGCTTATTGAGATTTGTTTTGTACAGATCATCATCCCGAATTTCAAACGGAAAGTATAATTTTCCTTCACTGACTGTTTTAATTGCTTTTAGTGATTCTACATGGACTAGAGCCTTATCAATAAATGCGTGTCCGCCGGCTTTATAGCATTTATAAATAACCGAACTATCATTTATGTTAGACATAAAAATAACTTTTGTATCCTGTAACGATACTTTTCTAACTGCATCGATCCCCGAAATATCCGGCAATACAATATCTACCAATATGATTTCCGGTTCCTCCAGATTGAATTTCTCGATAAACTCTTTACAGTTTTCTGCTTCAATAAACTTTACACTACTAAAGTAAGCTGAAAGATGCGAAATCAAAGAGTCTCTTATCGCCTCGTAATCTTCCGTTATTAATATTTTTTTAAAAGTCATCATTGGTATTTTACTTTAGATATAATTTTATTAAAACTTTTCCTTATAATAAATGCAAATATAAATTCACTTTAGTACTAAGATAGTTTATCCACTATAGCTGAAGCAGAATCTGTTTAATCGGTGAAATCCGTGTCTCGTGTACTAATTTTCCTTTTTATTCAGGCAATCTATAAGTATTTTTCCTTTCTCAATTCTAAGAAATAATTTTAGGGTTGTAAATTATTTTATTTGGTTTGAAAGCCGGTATAGATGAGAAAATTAATACTAAAGCTGCTCAAGAAATACTCTAACTTAATCTCAGACGCATGGTTCGAAAAACTCAAGCTTGAACAAGGAGCTAAGTTTTCAGATTCACAGATTAAAACATTCGTTGAAAGCAGCCTACAGGTTCTTATTGAAGTTGTTGAAAAGGGCGACTATAAAATAGCCGATCAATACCTGATTGACGCCTACAATCTTTTTTCAGAAACCGATTTAAACCTGCTTGAAATCAGCCAGACGTTCCACAACGGTAGAAATGTATTGCAAAATATTCTTCAAAAAGATAAAGTTGAAAAATACGATCCTGTAATTTTGCTCGGATTCCTTGATGAAATAGTGGAGCAGATTTATGCGCGGTACAGCATGCTTCACCAAAACGCAGAGATGAAAGAGCTTGCATCCGACCGCGACCGGCTTGCCAACAAACTCGAAATGAATCAGAAATATCTTCGCGGTATAATGCATACATCCGAATCCGCAATCGTGGTTGTTGATGAAAACGAAAAAATACGTTCATGGAATATTGGGGCGGAAAGATTGTTCGGTTTTACCGAAGAGGAAGTTCTGGGCAAACCGTCTACATTACTACTGCCAGATAACCAAAAATACCTTGATGAATTACACTCAATGATCGACGGCGCAAGGCAAACCGAAGAAGTACGTATTGTAGCGTCGGAGCGTAAAACGAAAGACGGGCGGGTAATCCCGGTTCAGCTTAACGTAGCGAAACTTCCAAGCTCTAACGGTGAATATAACGGCAGAACTGTAATATTAAAAGACCAAACCCAGGTTAAGCAGCTCCAGCAGCAGGTGGATCAATCCGAGAAACTTGCGGTTATCGGACAATTGGCAGCCGGGGTAGCACACGAAATTGGCAACCCGCTCGCATCTATTTCTTCGCTGGTGCAGGTTATTCAACGCAAGAATAAGGACGAAGTGCTTGGCGACCAGTTAATTATTATCAAAGAAAATATAGATCGAATAACTAAAATTGTACGTGAACTTGTAGACTTTTCGCGTCCGCCAAGCTATGAAAAAGTAGTTATTCAAGTTACCGACGTAATTAAAACAGCGGTTGGTATTGTTAAGTACGATAAACGGGTTAAAAAAGTAAACTTCGAAACCGAGTTTGATCCCGACTTACCGTTAGTGCGCATTGTGCCCGACCAGCTTCTGCAAGTATTCGTTAACATTCTTATCAATGCACTGGACGCAATAGAAGGTAAAGGCACGATAAATGTAAAATCGTATCATGCCGACGATTTTATATTTATCGCAATTACAGATAACGGTTGCGGTATGGACGAAGATGCGTTGAACAAAATTTTCAACCCTTTTTACACAACCAAAGAAGTTGGAAAAGGTACGGGATTAGGATTATCGGTTAGCTATAGCATAATTAAAAAATTTAACGGTGAAATCCTTGTAAACAGCAAAGTAGATACCGGCAGTACATTTACTATAAAATTACCTGTCATGGAAAACTAAAGGAGTAGTTATGGCTTCAAAAATATTAATTGTTGACGATGAAAAAGCAATACGCGATTCGCTAAAATTAGTTTTGGACGATGAAGGATATGAAACTGAAATTGCGCAGGATGGTGCTGAAGCCCTTGAAAAGATTGATTTGGAAGACTATGATGTTGTTTTAACTGATATTAAAATGCCTAATATTGACGGCATGGAACTGCTTAACAAAGCAACCAAGCTAAGTCCGAATAGCTTTTTTATAGTTATGACCGCGTACGCATCTGTAAAAACAGCTGTTGAAGCGATGCGCATAGGCGCTTACGACTATCTTATAAAACCAATTGAATTCGACGATTTGCTCCTAAGGTTAAAGCGACTTGTGGATTTTAGAAAAGTATCTATGGAGAACAAGTCGCTACGCCAAAGGGTATCGGCGGAAGCAGGCTACCAAAATATAATTGGCGACAGCGAAGCGATGAAACGTGTATTCGACCTCATTACCCAGGTTGCTCCTACGAATAGTAATGTTCTGGTTTATGGTAAAAGCGGAACAGGTAAAGAGCTGGTAGCTAAGGCAATTCATTACAACAGTTTGCGGAAAGACAAAGTTTTTCTCCCGGTAAACTGCGGAGCTATAAGCGAGAACCTTATTGAAAGCGAATTATTCGGGCATAAAAAAGGCTCTTTCACGGGTGCAACCGAAGAGAAAGCAGGGCTATTCAAGGTAGCGGACGGCGGTACGTTGTTTCTTGATGAGATTGGTGACTTACCGCTCAACCTCCAGGTAAAATTACTCCGTGCAATTGAAGACAAACAGTTTCTACCCGTTGGTGGAACTAAGCCGGTTACAAGTAATGTACGTATAATCGCGGCAACCAATCAGAACCTGTTCGAAAAAACCAAGTCGGGTGAGTTTAGAGAGGACTTGTACTACAGGTTAAATGTTATCGAAATAAAATTACCGGGTCTGAATGAAAGGAAGGAAGACATTCCGCTGCTGGTAAATCATTTTATTGAAAAATATTGCAATGAAATGGGTAAAAAAGTTTTGGGAGTTGATAACGATACAATGAAAACTTTGATGGGCCATAATTGGCGGGGTGGCGTTCGCGAGTTAGAAAACGTGATTGAACGTGCTGTAATATTTGCAAAGGCAGACATAATACGGCTGGAGGACTTGGCCGAAAACGTTCGCGGCAGTTCGGCTCACCAGGCATTTCCGGATTCATTGAAAGATGCTATTAAAAACTTCGAAAGAGATCACATTCTGCGAGTCATTAAAAAATTTGAATATAATAAAGAAGAGGCTGCCAAAGCATTGTCGATAGGTCTTTCATCACTTTACCGAAAAATGGAGGATTTGGGAATACCAACTAAAGGCCCGCAGGAAGTGGAAGCGTAGCGCGTAAATGGCACGCAGATGACGCGGATTTAGCAGATTTGCACAGATGGTTTATTCAGTTTATATCTACGAGTTTCTGTACAACCCTTCTTATCAGCATGCCAAACAATGTTTGGTAAACCGGCAGGAAATTCTGCATGCTATTATAATAAACTTGCTACTGGAATTTCTCATGTGTATCTTAATACACAAAAAGAGGTGTATATGAGAACCAACATCGTTTTAGACGAAACGCTTGTAAATGAAGCCTTAAAACTTAGTGGAGTAAAGACCAAAAAAGACATAATCCATTTGGCGCTTGAAGAGTTTATCAGAAATCAAAAACGAAAGAACCTGCTTGATTTATTCGGTAAGATTGAATTTAAAGATCATTATGATTATAAGTCGATGAGAAAGTGATGATTCTTATTGATACTTCAGTGCTAATTGATTCATTTAAAGGTAAGCGAAGTAAAGCTACGGAAAAATTTAAAGATATCTTGCTAAAAGGAATTCCATTCGGTATTACATATCTTATTTACCAGGAAGTCCTACAAGGCGCGAAGAATGAATCTGAATTTAACATACTTAAAGAATACCTCGAGACTCAAACATTTTATGAACCGCTTGAAGGTATACAATCCTATGAACGCGCAGCACAGATTTATTTTGGCTTACGTAAAAAAGGAATCACTGTTCGGAGTACCGTTGACTGTTTGATTGCTCAGATAGCCATTGAAAATGAATTGTACCTTCTACACAACGATCGAGATTTTATCAAGATTGCTAAGGTTTGCGAACTGAAAATATATTCTTAGTGAAAATGAAGCAACCTCCGATTTTTTTCTAATTTAATCGCCAGGCAATATCGAAGGTTCATTCGCGTACTACATCCATGTTCCATTTTTCAAAACTCTATGTTCACGCCTATCGAAGGAAGTAGTCCCAGCTCGGAACCTGTATCGGGAGCGTTTTCGTTGAAATCCCAACGAATGTCTGTTTGATTCTGCCTATTATATATATTTTGTATATCAAGGTAGGTTATTAGACTCCAGCCATTAAAGTCCCATCTTCTGTCAACACGCAAATCAAGCGCGTGTGTTTCAACAAACCTTTCACTCAAATAATTGGATAAACTTTGCGTTCCATCATTGTTAAATGGCGTATATGGGCTTCCGGTAGCGAATCGGAACTTAAGAGACACTTCCCATTTTTCGTTAAATACATATCCTCCGGTTAGGTTTAATATCCATCTTTGATCATACGTACCGGGTCTTTCAATTCCGTCGAGTCCTGTAAATTCACTTTCACTGTAAGTCAATGAAAATAGTCCATAATAAGGAATATCCGATAGCTTCTTTTGCAGAGAAAGTTCGATTCCACGTGCATTACCCTTACCTTCGCTAACTAATGGCTCTAGTCCAAAAGATGAAAAGTTCTCCGCAGCGCCTCCAAAACCTGCACCAGTGTTTGCTAAAACAAGATAGGGACGAAAAGTACTTGTTGGATAATCACTATAATCTTTATAAAAGCCTTCCAGCTTAAGCCTTAAATCATCCTGTAATTTTCTTTCAATTCCTAAAACAAATTGATTTACTTTAACCGGCTTTAGATTTTTATTACTTTCTAACGCTGCAAGCCAAATATAAGAAGGACTTTGATGATAAATACCCGTGCTAAAACTGAGCGAAGTTAAATCATCAATCATGTAGCCTGCGCTGAAACGGGGACTTATAGTTAAAGGATCTTCAATCGCGTCAAAATAATCTGCCCGCAATCCGAGGTTTAACCTAAATCTATTGAAAAGCGAGGCACTGTACTGAGCGAATGCGGCAAACTTGGTAAAGTTTTCATCCACATCCAATGAAGTTATTGGCAATGTTTCTCCAAATGTAGTGACAAAATTTTGTGGAAATAATATATTCGAGTTAAAGTTGATCAGCTTTGCAGAGAGGCCAACATTAATTTCGGACGCAGCCGATGTTTTGTAAACTACATCAGCTTTTATCTCATTTTCGCCTTCGGTCGATTGATTCAGAAAAATCGGATTTAGTAGTGTGTCTCTTTGCGATGAATCGTAATCCACAAAATTTCTGCTTAAACTAACGCGGTAGAATCCATTGTTAAAGAGTCTGCGGTAAGTTAAACCGGTAACATATTGATTCTGATTACTACCAAGAATCTGCGCATTATCACGAATGTTTTCGTCATCGTCATTATTAAATTTTACTTTGTCCAATGCTGCTACAAATAAAAAGGATAGTTTGTTTTTAGTATCTATGTCATAATTAAACTTTCCCAAAAAGTCATAATACTGCGGGACGAATCCAAAGCCGGCAGCATTGAAAATAAAATCCAGATAACTTCTTCTTGCGGAAAATATAAAATTAGAGTTTTTACTTACAGGTCCTTCCAGGTTCAAACCGAACTGTGTTGCAGAGAGAAGCGCTTTACCTCCAATCCTGTCTTTACGCGCTTCACGCAAATCAATGGTAAGTACGGATGACAATTTGTCACCATACAACGCCGAAAAACCGCCTGTTGAGAAAGAAGTACTTTCAACGAAGTCAAGATTTATAAAACTAAGCGGACCGCCAGTAGCGCCCTGCGTTCCAAAATGATTAATGTTTGGAACAACTAATCCATCAACTAAAAATAAATTTTCAGATGGAGCTCCGCCTCGTACTACTAAATCGTTCCTACCGGCGCTTGCCTGCGCAACTCCGGGCAATACAGATAGGGCTCTCACAACATCTTCAAATCCGCCGGGAGCTCTTCTAATTTCTTCGTAGCTAAAACTTTTTATACTGTTTACTTCAGTAGGATCAGCTTCAAAAAAATCTGAAGTAACAACTACACCATCCAACTCAATAGTTGACTCTGTTATCTCAAAATTTACATTTGAAGGACGAGCGGTATTCACAGTTATATCAGTTTTGGTTACAGTATTAAACCCAACAAATGAAGCACGTATCTGGTATGTGCCTATTGGTATGTTGCTTATAGAGAAGTTCCCTTCTAAATCGGTTGCAGCCCCGAGTGTGGTTCCGACAAGTAAAATATTTACCCCGGGCAAAGGCTGCTGCGTTATTTTATCTACCACTTTCCCTGTTACTATCCCGGTTGAGGTCTGTGCTGAAATTAGACTTGCTGTAAATAACAATACAAATAATATTCTTGTTCTCAAATTTCTTCCTTTTTTAACACTTAACCATTATCTAACAAATTTAGTTCTCATCCAAAAATATTTTCTCTAAAGACTATTTTAATAAATTCGAATATATATTGCCGGCTGCACGAAATTTATATATCAAGATATAGTTGCGGCTTTTCAAAGTATTTAATTCAAAGCGAATTTGTTATATTCGGATGTTTATGAAGAATTTGTTTTAATGAACAACTCCTTAGACATATTAGATCTTCTAAAGCAGCATGCAAAGAATGAAGAATCATTTGGCGAACTGCTAACGCTCTTTACACAGAATAAAGAACTCAACTTTTGGAATAGCCGAGGTCTGTTTGATTCGAACGGAATAAAATGTACTTTTGACGGCTACTACTGGACTCACTTCGACCTGCAAGACATTTTCAAAATGCAATACTCTGATTCTATTGAAAAAATACTTGGGTATACCGGCAAGGAGTTAAATGCAATGCCTGGCAAATTGTTATCACGGGTTCACCAGGACGATTTTGAAATTGTGAAGCACAACTATACCAACATCATTACCGGGTCCGACAAATCTGATTTGAACATTCAATACAGGGTTTTATCGAAAGAAAATAAATTACGCTGGATAAGTGAAACTTTCTATGTTGAGAAAACCGCAAACGGCGAGGTTACAAGCTGCAACAGCATATCCAATGACATTTCGGAATTTATGAGCAACCAGACAAACCTCGAAGCTCAGTGCGAAGACTTAAAATCCGATCTTGATGAACGAGATAAATTTATTAATATTATTTCGCACGACCTACGTTCTCCATTTACTAGTTTGTTGGGTTTTTCGGAGATACTTATAAATGAACCTAATCTTTCAGAAACCGAGCGAAACGAGTACCTATCATACATTCATGAGTCGGGTAAAACACAGTTGCAATTTATTAATCACTTGCTGGATTGGTCGAGACTAAAAACCGGTAAAATAAAAATTGAACCGAAACGCGTAAACCTGCTTGACATAATTTCGAACCGTGTATCCCTGGCCACTCGTTCGGCCATTTCTAAAGATATCGATATTAAAATCGGGATAAGCCCCGACATATTTGTGAGTGCAGATGAAAGACTACTAGGTGATTCGGTTACCAACCTACTTACAAACGCAATTAAATTCAGCGAAAAGCATAAACTTATTTTTGTTGGCGCTAATAAGTTCAAAGAAGGCATGATTGAAGTTATTGTAAAAGATGAAGGCATTGGGATTTCGGAAGATAACCAGGCAAAGTTATTTAGAATTGATCAGAAATTTATTAGCAAAGGAACACAGGGTGAAAAGGGAAGCGGAATGGGGTTGAACCTGGTTAAAGAGATTGTCGATCATCACGAAGGTGAGGTTTGGTTTTATTCCAAAGTGGGTGAAGGAAGTGAATTTCATTTTACAATTCCACAAGCCCAAAATATCATTTTGATTGTTGAAGATGATTTGGAAATAAGGCACTTGTACAAAAAGTTAATTGATAATTGCCATATTGATTACAGGGTTATTGAAGCAAGCAACGGTTATGAAGCGATGAGCCAAATCTTCAGTGAAATGCCGTCGCTGATTATTACCGATCACGACATGCCTTTGATGAATGGAGTTCAATTAGTGGAAGCGATTCGAAAGAAGGACAGGCGTAACGCAATACCGGTGGTGGTTGTGTCGGCCAAATTTGACGACGAAATAAAAGCTAAGTACAGGCAGCTCGGCGTTGAGATATTAATTGAGAAACCATTTGACTCACTTGAGTTTACCGATCATATAAAATCCTCGTTAAAAATATTATAAGTGTAAAGGAGCAGCATTGTCATCCGAATCAAAGAATTGGTATGCGCTTTATACCAAGCCAAGGCACGAATTTAAAGCCGAAGAACAACTAACTATTTTGGGTATTGAAAACTATTTACCAAAAATTACTTTACTAAAGAGATGGAGCGACAGGAAAAAGAAAGTTACCGAGCCGTTATTTAGAGGTTATATTTTTATTAAAGCTGATGAAAAAGAACGCTTAACCGCGGTTCAACAAAATATGATAGTTAAAACAGTTTTCTTTAACGGTAAACCCTCAGTTGTGCCGGATTTCGAAATTGAAAATTTAAGAAACATGCTTAAAATCGCTAAAGATGTAAAAGTGTTCGATGGGCTTGTAAAGGGAACAAGGGTAAAAGTGAGCGAAGGACCCTTTCAGAATGTTGAAGGAATTGTTTACGGTGTAAGCAAAAACGAAAGCATGCTCGCTATAAATATAGAGCTTTTAAACAGAACGGTAGTTGTAAAATTACCTCCGAAAAGTGTAACTAAAATTACCGCTTCGTAGTGAACGTGGTATTTTTTTTATGTATTTTAATTACCGGCATTCGCAAACAATAAATATTTGAGAAAATTTGATTAACCAGGCCAAGCTTAAAGATGTAAAGATTGGTACCCAGCTAAACCATTTTCTTCTGCTGTCTAAAATTGAAGTTAAAACAGCACGTACCGGTAAGGAATATTTAAACATCGAACTTAGAGATGAAAGCTTATCACTTAGCGGTAAGCTGTGGGATAATTATTCACAATTTTTAGGAAGCGTTGCAGAAGGAAGCATTGTTAAAGTCCTGGGGCAGTTAGAGGAATACCAGGGACAACCTCAAATCAAAATCGCAAAAATTAGACCGGCGCAGGATGCTGATTCGGTAAGCATGGAAGACTTTCTGCCGAAATCAAGACGCGACATCATCGATATGCGAAATGAATTTAAACAGCTTGTTGAATCGGTTCGAGATACACATTTAACTGCGCTTCTACACAACATATTTCGAGGCGGCGCTTTAGAACTTTATGAGCGCGCCCCTGCGGGTAAATCCTGGCATCATGCATATATACACGGACTGTTGGAGCATACTTTAGAAATAGCTAAAATTTGTGATTTACTCTGTAGCTTCCACAAAGAGGTTAATCGTGATTTGCTAATTACAGGAGCATTATTGCATGACTTTGGCAAAACCCAGGAACTGGGGATAGATGCAAATTTTGAGTATACAGACAAAGGCAAATTTCTCGGTCATATTGTTATTGCTGCTAATATTATAGACAGCGAAGCAGCTAAAATACCGAACTTCCCTGAAGACATTAAGCAGCAGTTAATACACCTGGTTTTAAGCCACCAGGGTAAACTGGAATTCGCATCCCCGGTTGAGCCAAAAACTCTCGAAGCTATAATTCTTTACCATTCCGATGAGCTAAGCGCAAAAGCAAACGCTTACAAACTTGCAATAAATACTGATGACAACGGCACAAACCGATGGACGCGTTTCTTGCCTCTTGCCGGAACATCTTTATACATTCCGCCAAAAAGTAATGAAAACATAAAAGAAAGCTTGTTTGATTGATAAAACGGGAAAAAGGAAATGAAAAAATTCTTTAAAATATTTACCTCGGCTACTGTGCTTCTTATTTTAATTGCTAACTTCGGTAGTGCGCAAGATCTTGATTCGCTTCTTGAGAAAGGGGATAAACTATTTAAGGCTTTCGATAATGAGGGGGCATTGGAAGTATATAAAAAAGCCGATGTGAAGTTCCCGGACGACTGGCAAGTGCTTTGGCGAATAAGCCGGAGCTATGTGGATATTGGTGAACACATGCCTTCCAGTACCGACGAACAGGAAGAGGCGCAATTGGCTAAGTACGACATGGCCCTCGAGTACGCTGAAAAAGCTGTGCAGGTTGCGCCCGAAGAATCAATGCCATACATTCGCCGCGCAATTGCCAACGGCAGGATAGCTTTGTTTAAAGGAGTTTTTTCAGTAGCGGATGTAGTAGAGGCAGTTAAAGAAGATTGCTTGAAAGCTATTGAGCTTAACAAAGCATCGCAGTCGGATATTGCCGTTGCGCATTATGTTCTGGGTCGTACGCACGATAGAATTAGCGATAAGTGGGCCCCGGCTCGGGCTGTTCTTGGCTTGGGATGGGCAGATTACGACAGCGCAATTGTACATTATAAAAAAGCAATTGAGCTTAAACCTAACTTTATAATGTTTTATCTCGATTATGCAAAAGCGCTTTTGGAAGAAGATGAATACGAAGCTGCAAAAGAAAACCTGGAAATGGCGATCAGCAGTCCAGTACAGGATGAAGACGATGAACAACGGATCGCCGAAGCCAAGGAATTATTGAAAGAAGTAGAAGCCGAGTTGAACTAATGAATCTTGATGAAGCGTTCCTGGAAAGATTGAAGACGGCAAATTCAATTGTTTTTTTTACGGGCGCCGGTATATCTGCCGAAAGCGGGATACCGACATTCCGCGGGAAAGACGGGATATGGAATAAATTGAAACCGGAAGAGCTGGCTAACTTTAATGCATTCCTGAAAAACCCTGATATGGTATGGGAATGGTATCAGCATCGGAGAACCATTATTCATGAAACCGGCCCGAACCCGGCGCATTACGCTATTGCAAATTTTGAAAATTATTATGACGATGTATCCGTAGTTACACAAAATGTAGATAACCTTCACGGACGCGCCGGCAGTAGCCATATTTACGAGCTTCACGGAAACATCGAGCGTAACTTCTGCGTCGATTGCAAAACCGATTACGACGACTCGAAAATAGATCTTTCAAATAAACAAGTTCCAAAATGCGAAGAATGCGGGGGTCTGATTAGGCCCGATGTAGTTTGGTTTGGAGAAATGTTGCCTCAACTCGTATTTGCTAATGCACAACGGAAAGCCGAGCAGTCCGATATTTGCTTTGTTGTCGGCACTTCTGCGGTTATTTATCCGGCCGCATACATTCCAATTGAAGCAAAGCGGCACGGCTCGTACCTTGTTGAAATAAACATTGAAGAAACAGAGATAAGCTCGTATGTAGACTGTTCTCTCTTCGGCAAAGCGGGTGAAATAATGCCGGTTATTCTTGATCAGATAAAACAGTTAAAAAATTATTAACTTCCATAGTCTATAGAATAACTTCCGCTTCCGCATAAGTTGTTTCCGTTTCGAATATCTTAACTTTTACTGCGGTTAAGTTCTCTGGTAGGTCAGCATTTTTAATTGTATCAACAAAATAATACACGATGTTTTCAGCGGTACTATGGAAACCAACTTTAATATATTTTGAGTCCATCGAATCCAGAAGATTAATTAACTGCGTATCATCATCTTTTACCATAAATGAATGGTCAAGCTCTTCAACCATTGGGATTATCAATTCTTTTAAGATATAGTAATCTAGCACCATTCCGTTATCGTCCGGCTTGCCGGTAAACTCAACCAGCATTTTGTAACTATGCCCATGCAAATTTTTGCATTTACCCTCGTGGAAGGGCAGCCTGTGCCCCATTTCCCATCTGAACTCTTTTGCTATTTTCATACTATAAAAACCCTTTCATTCTTTATTCCCTAACTTATAAACTAGACACTTTTTGTTTCGGGTTCCCAAATAAATTTATGCATTTGCAGTTGAAATCGAACCTGCAAATTATCTTCAATAATCCAGTTAACAAGCTGCAACGGTTCAAGCTCTCCGAAGACTACGGAGAAAAGAACTTCACATTTATCAATCAACTCGTACCTTGCTACCTGTTCCTTTGACCATTCGTAGTCTTCGCGCGTGCCGATTACAAACTTCACTTCGTCGGTGCTTTTGAGATATTCAATGTTCGAATACAAATTCTTTTTCATCATTTTGCTTGAAGGGCACTTAAGATCGAGAATTATTTTTACCCGTTTATCAACATCTTGTGTCGGTAAACTTCCCCCGGTTTCCAGCATTACTTCGTAACCTTCGTCGCAGAGTCGCTTCATCAATTCATTACTTTCTTCCTGCACAAGTGGTTCGCCCCCGGTAACCTCCACAAGATTACATTTATATTTTTTTACCTCCTCTAAAATTTCATCAATTGATTTCTCAGCGCCTTCGTAAAAAGCATATTCAGTGTCGCAATAACTGCAGCGCAAGTTGCAATACGTCAATCGTACAAAAACACACGGAAGCCCGGCTTTGCTACTTTCGCCCTGGATCGAATAATATATTTCGTTAATTTTTATCATTCTGTCATTTTAAAATTAGCTTGCAATAATAACAATATATCGGCATTAATTAAATCCTTTTTGGTCGCTGTATTTGAGAGGGATGCAAAAGAATTGACAAAATTTCCGTTAACCAGTATATTTGCTCTCTTGAAAAAAATAACATAAAGGTCAAAAATGGCTCATCATAAGTCGGCTAAAAAAAGAATTAGAACTAATGAAAGAAAACGCGTTAGAAACCAGGCTGCTATGTCGCAAGTAAGGACTC
>JANQLA010000437.1 GCA_028280855.1 Melioribacteraceae bacterium | reverse complement strand
GATTCAAGATATTTTTCAACCTGATCGCTTACGATGTTAAACTTGTACTTTAAACCACTACCTTTTTCCTTTTCTGTACAAACAATCAAATTCAGTTGTTCTGATTCGTTAACTATATTCTGAACCGAAGCCACATAATGATATTTTTTACCTTCGCCTTTTAACTCTAAATCAAAATTATGGCTAAGATCATCATCTATCTTGTTTACTTTGTCACGAAAAAACCTATAGTCCTCAAACAGTGTATTTGTCGAATCATTAAGCAACCCGAAACGCTTTATTATTTTTTTACCGGCTTCATTGCTTTCGATAAATTTAAAATCAGAATCCGCAATTATCGCCGATTTCTCAATTGAAGAATGGATAATATTTATAATTGCCTGTCTCATTGAATTCTATGGATTCTGTATAACAATTGGAGGATTTAATTCTACATAATCCGATTCATCGGTTGCATCGTAAGCTTTTATCCTGTAACGATATGAGAGTCCTACCGTCAAGCCGCCGCCGTCTAAGTAAAATCTAGCCGAAGGCGCAACCCTGTCGATTTCAACAAACTCTGTTTCAGCAGCTGATTGTCTTTCGATAACAAAGCCTAGCGGATTTGCCCCGCTATAATCCCAAATCAACTGAACATTTGTAGTACCTATAACCTGGAATGCCTGAAAACTTATTGGTGCAGACAAGCTACCCGTACCAGAGCTGGTGCTTACTTCGTTCGAATAAGACGAAAACCTGTTTCCTGCAAAAGACCTTATTTTGTAAGTATATGATTTGGTCTGGTCAACTAAAGTATCGTTGTAGGCTTTTACGTTTTCACCGACAACAATGCGTAATACGTTACCTGTGATTGATTCAACACGTTCAATTTCAAAACCGTCTTCATCATCGGAGTTATCATCCCATAAAAGTCCATATACCTGGTTCGGCACAAACTCACTTATCCTAAGGTTTGATGGTGCGTCCGGAGGTAAAATAGGAACAAAGACAGTATCTTCGTTTGAGTAGTCGGTTCTAAAACCGCTGACAGTTGAATGTCGCGCCCGGTAAGTATAAAGAGTATTTGCAACCAGGTTCGAATCGGTAAAATTATTTACATCAACCAATGTACTGCCGATAATTTCAAAATCGCCCGCTAATCCGTCTTTTCGCTCAATAATTGTCCCTATTTCCTGGGTGGTGTTATCAATCCATTCAATAAATACTGCGTTCTCATCAAACAAATATGTTGCCTCCAGGTTAAGCGGCGGAGAAACATCCTCTGTAAAGGTTATTACCGAAGCTATATTCGACCATGCGCTTATCGAAGTGCTTGTATAAGAGGCAACCCTATAAGAGTATGGAGTTGCCGGTAAAACGTTGATGTCGATAAATTCCGTACTATTATTTACAACCCTTGATATTTCTTCGAATTCGCCAGTTTGCGGATCCGTTCGCTCGATGATAAATCCAAGTTCATCGTTCGAATTATCAGTCCATGTTAATTTAACCCTGGTTGCACCCAATGCTTCGGCCACAAGGTTCGTAGGTTGTCCTCCACCTTCAACGCCGGCTGAGTTAACAATATTGCTGAACTCTGATGCACCGAAACCATTCAACGCTCTTACCTGGTAGAAGTAAGTAATAAATTCGGAACTAACAAAATCATTTATACTTATGGTGTTTGCCGGGAGATCACGAATTTTCAGAAAACCTGCATTAGCACCATCTTTGCGCCAAATTTCAAATTCAGTTTCATTTGATGATTCATCATCCCAGTACAAATTAAACGATTTATTGGTTATTCTCGTTATGCCGAGGTTTTGCGGCGCTTCGGGACGTCTGTCGATGTACACGCTATCAATGTCACCGCTCGTAGCTTCTTTAGGAGGATTATCTAAGTTGTAAACTCCTATAGCATAAACTATTTCATTAGGTATGCTTGCGGGGTCCCATCCCAGCTTTTTCTCCAAGCTGTCCGTATGAATAATTATGTTCGGTAAAACACCGTCCACAGCTATAAAAGTTTGTATAAAAGTTCCGTCAACAAATAAGTTGGCGCCACCAAGGCCAGGACCGTTGTCTCTGTCCGAAGCAATCAACTGAACTAAATTTGCGCCCATCCTGATGCTGTCACCCGATACTGGGTAGAATATTTCGAGGGTTACTTCATTATTGGTTGGTGTAACGGTGCCCGGGCCATTAATATCACCGCCGCTTGAAGTTTCAACACAATTTGTTAATAAAAATAAGGTTAATGGCAATAGAAGATATGTTATTGTTGAAACCAGGAAATAATTATTTCCTAGTACATTTGCTCCTGCAATATTATTGTTTGTATTTCTCACCCCGAATAATTCCCTTATAGAATATGCGATTATGCGGCAACATTCCTGAAATCAACTATGTAAATTCTTGTTTCACCCGATCCGAGTTCATCGATAAACAAGTATAAAATATTCTTTTCGGCATCGAATTGATATTCGGGAAGTTTTGTGTTTATAATTTCAGAAGAAATTTCGATATCGGTTATTCTTTTGTTTAAGTTAACCTGAACAACAAAATCAACCATATCAGTTTTTTTTGGATTCGAAACTTCAACTGTAATTCTACGTTTGCTTCTGGTTTCATAGCTTACTTCAAGCCCGCCTTTCTGCTCCCACCATTCTTTTAATTGAGGCAAGGTAGTAAGCCAAACTTCATTATCATTAATATATTTCACAATATTCGATACTACACTTGAGTAGGAGGACAGCAGTTGAGCATCAGTATGCAATTTAAGTACATACAAACCGCCTTCAAATAATAATCGGTCAATATCCTCTTCATAAGTATATTGCTGGAATTCAAGGTTTGTAAGGCCATAGTCACGAATAACTTCGTAATCGTCACGCGCTGTTTTAGTAACAATCAATATTGATTCGTTATTCCTAATTTCAATTTTAGGAACTGATCTATCGGTAAGAGAATCTGTAACCAGGTAGTCGTACCCGGTATTAGCCAGGGCTTGTAGGGTATTTTCATCATAAAAACCGTAATAAGGAGTCATACCTTTTACAGGAACTCCTGTTAAGGCTTCTAAGGTATCTTTAGCAAATTGCAGTGCGGCAGTTTGGGTTTCCCTATCAAATAGACTATTTGTTGTGTCATCCGCAGACTCAAGGTAACCGATATCTGTAATAATTCCTATCTCGCGAGTCCTTGATAATCCTCTAAGAACGGTCGGATTCCTGTAAGCAACCGTAACATCAACAAAAACCGTTGGATCGTATTCAACACTTTTAAGCACAGAAGTTGCATTAGAAACATTACCGATATTTGAACCAATGGTAGGGATTATCAATGCAGCTGCTTTATAAGGCGCTGGCCAATCTTTCACAAACGATGTCGGGTTATAAGTAAGCCAGTTAACGCTGTTTTTAAATAACTTCTCGAAATAAATATAATCTTCCTGTTTGCCGATTACAGAATTTAATTGAAACCCGAACCATACAAATCTTCCTTTACCATAACCACCGTAAGCAATGCCCGCGCTTTCCTGAATGCCTTCCCTAACCAGGCCGGCTTCCTTCCTATGATCGTACCAAAAACTTACCTGCGTAACTCTAGGTTCAAGTACCTCGGCGTACATAGGTCTGTCCCATGTCGCAATTTTTAGTGTGTAACCTGTAGGTATTTCAGCGGTAATGGGAAGGTTGCCGCGTAATGTATGAACTTTGTAAAGTTCATCAGGTTTTATTTCCTTGTTGAACTTAAGCCCATAAACCTCTGTAAAAAATTCCCAACCTCGCCACTTACCTTCATCGGAATAGGAAGCTGTTCCACCCGTAGCAAAAACGCTTCCACCTTTATCCAAGTATTTTTTTATTTGTCGTATCTGCTGATCACTAATTGATTGAGCGCCGGGAAGAATCAAAAGACTGTAGTCCATATGCCTCCCGAGTTCAATATCCAAATCAGAAATAATATCATAATCAATTTTGATAATGCCAAGGTATGTTTCCCAGGCAGCAATATTATCCTGAACCCATGTTGAACCTTCGGGGAACCTGTTCTCAGTATATTGGGGATAAAGCATAGCGGCTTTTTCTTCATAGGCAAGCTGCTCTAAATTTTCCTTAGTCGGGAGGATTTCTTTTAGTTCGTAATTACCGTATACACTCTTAACAATAAGAAGAAATACAAGAAAACCGCAGATTAGTATAACTAGCCCGCTTAAAAATATAATCAGGTAGTTAACCCTAAGTCCCAGTTTAGATTTAGTAGATTTACCCCTGTCTTTAGTATTTTCCGGTATTCTTACCGCCATTTGAGGCCGTCCTTATCCTCTTTTTTAGTCTTGGTCTTTGGTATTGGCTGATCCTGTGATCTTTCTGCTGTAGTATACCTAGTAAATTTTCTTGATGCGCCGGCAGCAGTCTGTCCTTGATATGCTGTTTGCGACTGAGAAGCCGGAACAGATTGCTCGGCAGATCTTTCAAACTGATACCTAGATGCTTCGGCATATGCAGGAGCGGTTTGCCGCTGACCGTAAGTCGGCTGCATTTGAGGAGCACCTTCTTGCGTAGGCGCATACATTGGCTCCTTATAACTTTCCCTAGTAGGATATCTTTCTTGTGTATACGTTCTACCCGGTACTGTTCTGCTCAATGTCTGTTCAGCCATTATCGGAACAGGAGAAACTAATTCAGCTTGAACTGTAGAGGGTTGCGCAGCAGTACTTTTGTATCTGCTTTCCCTTATTTTGTAAAGTATATATGCCCCTACCGCCAGAATAAAAGTAGAGATAGTTGCAACTAATATGATAAGAGATAGTATAGGAATCAACTCCATATCTCACTCCAAATTAATTTTTATGCGTTAGAAGTAGCAGTGGAACTACTGAATCCCTTCCGTTCGAGTTTCCCCATTCCATTTCTATTCCCAAAAACTCTTCAACAGTAGCCATTGCTTTAGTAATATCAATTAATAAAATAAATACAACCCTGTATATAATCGCATATGGCACAAGTCTGAATTCTT
>JANQLA010000330.1 GCA_028280855.1 Melioribacteraceae bacterium | reverse complement strand
GAAATTCCTGAATTGAATTCAAGGAATCAAGGGACTCAAATTGCTCAATTTCCGCAGCAGTAGCAATGTACCTGGCACTTACGAAAAGTTTCTGGCATTCTTCTATACTTAAGGCTCCGTATTCACTATTAATGATATCAAACTTACTATGCGCTATGGTAAAGGTATCTATAATATCTGGATTGTAAACAAAAAACCTCTTAGAAGAAACAACACCTGTTGAACTGTTTTGAGGAAATAAATTAAGAATAAGCGTATAAGAACCGGTTGGAAATTTGGTAATGTTTACTGCACCGATTTCTACAATAGAGATGTTTGATTTAGGTTTGGTTTTAGATTTTTCGTACAATTTTTTTCCAACGCTGTTTAGAACCTGTGTGTTAACAACCATCCTTTCGCTTGTTGTATCCTTTTGGATATTATACAATTCTGAATAATAAAACAGCATTGGATAATTCATACCGTAAACATTGGTTGGATTTGGAAATATTTCTAAAGTATTTTTATAAAAAATGGATTTTTTATTCGGACTATTCTGAATAATTCTAGACGCAAGTTGTAAATCACTTATCAATAGGTTATCCGACTGAAACGTAGAAATTAGTAACGACTCACTAAAGGATTTTTGCGAGAGACTATCGTTAAAATCTTCTGCAGCAACGGTAAGTTTATAACTACCGCTTTTGAGTAAATAGCTTACAACACCAAGTAAGCCTTTTTCAGCCACACTTTCATTTATATGATATTTAGAATTAACAAAATATTTTCTATTTACAGTAACTGAGGAATCCTTAAGATTTATAACATTAATAGTAAGGTAAGCGCCGACTAAAATGCTATCATTACTTATATTTCGTTTTAAGGTGCTCTGATCAATAGTATAGTAAATATCAATCAAAGTTTGTGTGGAATCATATTTGAATCTGGCGTAATCAAATTGGAATTCGAGAGGATCTTGAGCAAAAGTTGTTAAGCTTAAAAATAACGAGACTTTTAAAAGGGGAGCTAATTTTATCATCGAAGAACCTATTTGTAAATTATACCTAGCGCGTAAAATTAGAAAAAAAATTGCAAAAAAACGCAGTAAATGATTTACCAGCAAATGGTTATGAAAAACATTAAAAAAGCGCTTACTACCTAAGCAAGCGCTTTTAAATTACTCCTGAAAATTAGACCGTTAGAAACCGAGTTTAACAGTAAAAATATGATTTGGATCTGGAAATTCATCAACTTGTCTAAATGCATAGTCAACAGCTACCCTTATTTCAGCCCCGAAATCATAGTTTACACCTGCGCCGGCAGTAAATCCGAATATAGATTCATCAGTATTCTCGGTTAATAAATTGTAACCTCCTCTAATGAAAAAGGACTCCATATAGCCATACTCAAAGCCAAAATTCATTTGGTCTTCAAATGAGTTATTGTTTATAAATGTTGATGCAAGAACAAAATTATTTTGTTCATTGAGGTCGTATTTGTAAGAAAGACTTAATTCAAAATAGGAGGGTAATTGGAATTCTTCTGCAACGACTTCAAAAACACCAGGGTTCGAGCCGGCGTCTGTATCAGGAACTTTCGTGCTTACTTGTAAATCCCGCCCGCTAAAAGTCATATTTGGCCCAATGTTTTTTACAGAGGCACCCATAAATAGAGACTGTCCAAATTGATACTGAACGCCAAAGTCAAGAGCAAATCCTGTTGCGGAAGTATTGACAATCTCTTCCGTGATTAGTTTGAAGTTCGTTCCAATTGAAATCCTATCTGTAATTTCATTAGAATAAGTTAAACCAATTGTTAGATATGAAGGAGAGTAAGTTTCTCCGGTTCCTGCCGGAAACTGCACGGTTGTAATTGGTATATCTCCGAAATCGAATGTTTTAAAACTTATACCGATAGAGCCAAAGCCCTCTAAATTTGTTCCAACAGCAATATAAGAAACATTAATATCAGCTAAGTAGGTCATATAGCTGAACATTGCTTCGGTTTCTTGACCATGGGCTAAACCAGCAGGATTATAATATATAGATTCAAGCCCGGTTAGATTGGCAAGCATAGCACCACCTGTTGCAATGCCACGGGCTCCAACTGGAATTAGCAACTGCTCAGCCCCAGTTGTACCTTTTCTAGCAACATCACCCGCAAAAAGGGAGTAGCAAAAGGCAAATATAGTAAATATTAATAATATTTTTCTCATTGTTTAAACTCCTAAAATTTAGAAATATTCAGAACAATATATATCTTTCTAAATTAATATTGCTGAATCTGTTTTTGAGGCATTACTAAAGAGAACTTTAATATTTTTTCTCCGTACTTTGGAGAAGATACTATAGCAAGATAAAGACCTGATGCGGCCCTTAATCCAGATTCATTTTGCAAATCCCAACGCAAGAAAGGTGATGAAGTAGAGCTTTTATCACTATTATTTAAAGTTCTTAAGAGCTGGCCTGATAGTGAATATATCCTGACCGTAACATCTTCAGGTAAATTTGTGAATGTAACAAAAGGCTCGTCAGGTTTACCACCAGCCCAGCTAGTCCCTTCATTAAATCCAAATAACGGATTCGGGAATACATTTACTTTTGCAAATAAATCCTGCTGTTCAGCTTCACTTAATTCTCCACCTTCTACTGTAGTAAATTCATAAATGTCACCCTCCGTATAGGGATACGTTTCAACATCAATTATGAATTTATCGCCTTGAGTGTAGAAACTTTCAGGAGATTCTTTTTCAAGTCCAATTACATAAAGAGCATCAAACCAAGTTGATTCAGCCTTTCTTCTATCTTCTTCAGTTACCTGTGCGTCATCCGGTACTCTATAATTATTACCTCCTCTTAGATCGGCCCAAACAATCCTTCCATTACT
>JANQLA010000306.1 GCA_028280855.1 Melioribacteraceae bacterium | reverse complement strand
ATAAAAACGCCGGCAATACTCCACGGTACCAGGGGTACAATTACAGTACCGGCATCTTCCGTTGTCCTGGATAAATTTTTTGCAGCAAGTTTCTTCTCTTTATAGAGAGGCGCGAATAATTCGCCTGGTATCAGGATGGAAAGAAAAGAGCTTCCGGTTATAAACGCCGTTGACATTGACGCCAAAACAGTTGAAGCTACTAATCTTCCGACTGTTCTTGTAAATCTTGTTATACTTAAAAGAATAACATCAAGAACTGCGGTTCGCTGTGCAATTCCGGCAAAAGCAAATGCACAAAAAGCTATCAGAGTAACCTCCATCATGTGCACCATTCCGCCACGGCTTAATAGCTTATCAACAATTTCAATACCTGTGTTTGCGGTATAGCCGTATACAGCCGAATAGACGGAATCTTTTACGCTTACATCCTGAATAAAGAATCCTAAGATTACTGCAACCAATGATGAAATAAGCATACCGGGTATCGGTGGTTTCTTTCTTACTGTCAGGTATAGAATTATAACCGGTGGTAATAAAAGCAGCCAGTGAAAATTAAAACCGTTCTCTATCGTAGTAAGAATTGTATTTAAATTTTCATGATCAAATTCCTGTGACTGGTAACTCAATCCTAAAATTAAATAGACTATAAGACCAAGAATCCAAGCCGGGGTGGTTGTCCATAATAGGTGACGAATGTGATCGAATAAGTTACTTCCGGCGGCAACAGGTGCAAGATTTGTTGTATCGGAAAACGGGCTTAGCTTATCTCCGAAATAAGCGCCTGCAACTACAGCGCCAGCCGCCTGGCCCAACGGGATACCCAAACCTTGAGCTATTCCAATAAAAGCAATTCCAATAGTACCGGCAGTACCATAAGAAGTACCTGTAACTAAAGAAACAACACTAGCAACTATACACGCTGTTATCAAAAAATATGAAGGAGAAATAATGTTCAAACCGTAATAGATAAGCATTGGAATTGTACCGCATATAATCCATGTCCCTATCAAAACCCCCACAATAATTACAACGGACATTGCAGGCATTCCTTTGCGAATGGAATCCATTATACCGTTTTCCATTTCTTTCCAATTGTAACCTAAGCGCAATCCTATTATACCTGTAACTGCCGCTGCCGTTAAAAGTAAAATTTCAATACGAAGCTTATAAACGCCGTAACCAATACCAAGTAGCACTGCCATCGCGATTATGGGAATAAGAGCCTCAAAAATGGTTGGTTTTCTTTTTTCGGTATTCACTTTTCTCCAATATTTCGTTAATTAACAGTTTTACTACATTGCAATAACTAGCTGTACGAAGCTGTAACTATATTCATGGCTATTTCTGCATCTTTATAGAGGTCTTCGGTCTTTATGTATTCATTAACCGAATGTACATTTCGAAAACCCATTCCAAAGTTTACGGTAGGAATGCCTTTGGTATTCAGAACATTGGCATCGCTACCGCCGCTATAAGTAATTGCTTCTGGATTAAGGTCGGCTTTTCTAATTGCATTGAAAGCTATTTTAACAGTCTCAGAGCTTTCAGATAATTCAAAAAAACCATATTTCTCAACAACTTCTATTTCAGCTTTTCCCCCTAAACTTTCGGCTTCACTATTAAATACTTGCCTTAAATTCTCTACCTTCCGGTCTAACAGTTTGTGACTAAATCCCCTGTATTCAGCTTCTATTTCCACATAGTCGGGTACAATGTTTATTGCTTTACCGCCTTTAATTGTGCCGAAGTTAAAAGTCGAATTATCATTGAATTTGCCGGTCGGAATTTTGGAAATAGCATTACCTGCTATTTTTAGTGCGTTAACACCGTTTTCCGGTTGAACGGCCGCATGAGCAGCTTTACCAAACAACTTAATAGTTATTACCCTGGACGATGGTGCATTGACAATAACATCACCCGGCTTTGCGGAGCTATCAAAAACAAAACCGCAAGCGGCATTGATTTTTTCCTTTGGAATAAATTTTATACCGAACATACCGATCTCTTCGGCAACAGAAAAGGCACAGTAAATAGGAGGATGAGGGAGATTGTTTTCAACCACGGTCTGTAGAGTTTCAAGCACAACTGCAACGCCGGCCCTGTTATCAGCGCCTAAAATCGTTCTGCCGTCGGTCATTATTTTGCCATTTTCTTCAATGCATTTAATTCCGGCAGTTGGTTCAATAGTATCCATATGACAGCTTAAAAGTATTGGTCGCATATTAGGATCGGTGCCCTCAAGAAAAGCTATTACATTACCGCAAGTCCCGTCAAAACTTACATTTGCATTGTCTCTTTCAGCTTGCACCCCGATTTCAGATAATCTCATTTGGATATGATCGGCCACATTATTCTCTCTGCCGGAGGCGCCATTAATGGCAACTAATTCAAGAAAGGAATTTTTTAGACGTGTGTAATTCAGCATAATGGTACTTTATATTCGTTAAAAAATAATAATGGAACTTAAATTCCAAAACAACATAAATTATTTTTTCTCATTTGTCAAGCCATTTTAAAGACCATTCTATTTTTTACGTCGAAATTTATTTTAGAAATTGAGTGTCAGGAATTCTCAAATTATGCTAATATTTGTAGGGAGGAGAGGATTATATACTGTAAATTCAGGTTAAAATCGTAATCTTGTTTTTTCTTCGTCCACCTTTGGGAGGTTGTTCAAAGCCTTCTTTCATCTAATTCATAATATGAATCATTTAGCTTTCCGTGCGCCTGTTAGGGCAGTCACTTTTGATTTCAGGTGAAAGAATTTTTTAGGGAAGATTCCTTCTGAAACAAAACGCACATCTTCTATAGTATAAAACGCTTTGGGATTATATTCCTTTACATGGGTGATTATTATTGGAAGACTGGAGCGCTTAATTACAGTATAAATTAAATGAACGGGACCGTTAGCTCCTTCTGCATCGATAATCGTTACACCAAAATTTGCGCTCTTCAAAAAATCAATAAGCTCCGATGCATCTTTAGTTGTAATAATTCTAACAACAACATTTCCGATTGCAAGTTTCTGCTCAATAAGGATACCGATGTAATTCCCCATTGCAAATCCTAATGCATAAGCTATGTAGTTAATTACATTGGTTAGGTTCTGCATCACCTGTCCTATTGCAATTAACCAGATAAGTATCTCGAAGAAGCCCAGAACCGGAGCTATCTTTTTAGCCCCTTTCGATACTAATATAATTCGTATGGTGCCAAGTGAAACGTCAATTATTCGCGCTAAACAAATGAGAAGCGGAACTATTAAATAAGTAAAATATGGTGAGTTCGCAAAGTCCGACATTTTTTATGTATCTCACATGTTTTAAATGGTAGTCAGATATAATCAAATTTTTTTTAGAATTATTTAGCTTGTAATTTAATTAAATCTTCTTCTTAAGATACAATTACAATTGAATTCTACGTTAGGCCTCCGGATAAAGTTACAAATTTTGAAGGCTTTGTAAGGTACTTTTTCAATTAAGTGTTTTGAATTGTTATGCCCTGTGGAAATCCCCCTTCTTTGTTGATGACTCTTCTTTCATTTTTTTGTGATTTGGAGTTTTTACAACTGCGCCAATTGAACAAACGGCAATACACCTGGGTTCATAACGCATTCATTGCACTTAACGGGGTCAATTTCATAGACAAGGTCACCTTCGGAAACAGCCTGGTTAGGACATTCATCCAGGCATGCTCCGCATCGTATACATTCATCGGTTATCAGTAGTGCCATTTTACTCCTCTTCCGTTTGAAAGAATATTTACATCGGGTATTAGTGAATTTCCGCTAACTGTTCAGTCTTCGCTAAGCAGCAACCAGCTTAAATAGTATAGAAACAGTTACTTGCACTTTAACGGGTTTACCTCTCTGCTTCCCTGGTTTAAATTTGGTTTCTTTTACAGCCTCCATAGCTGCTTCGTCACAGCCGGCGCCTATACCCTTCATTAACTCAACAGTTGTTACATCACCATTTTCGTTCACATAAGCCTTAACGTAAACACGTCCCTGAACTCCGGCCCGTTTGGCAATGTCAGGATATGTAATTTTACTTTGAATACCTTCAATTCCTCCAATAGGTGCTGGCATTTCTTCAACAGCCACGAAAAATACCGGCTCTGTTTCTTCCTCTTCTTTTTCTTCTATTGGCGGCGGTGCGGCGGGTGGCGCCACATTTTCGTCAACATCTAATTCTGTTTGAGCTATCTCAATATCTTCAAGAGCTGTTTCCGCAGCTAGTTCAATTGGAATTAAAGGTTTTGGCGGGGGCGGAGGAGCTGATTCTTGCTTTGTAATTTCAACATCTTCAACTTCGATTAATTCTTGAGGGTTTTCAGGTATTATCTTTTCCCTTTCAAACCGGGGGAAATATTGGAAAGCTGCTATTACGATTAGCAAAGAAAAAATCAATCCAATTTCCAAGTACCTTTGACGTTTCCTTTTTAAATTATATTTAGGATTTTTATATAGTGCCATCTTAAACCTCCTATATCTCCACTTAATATTCAATATCGTTTCGTATTTCTTATCAAGAGATAATGTTTTAAGTGCCTAAATTATCTTTACTAATGTTTAGACTAATTCTGCTCTCTTTCAATATTATGCCGTAAGATTTTTAAATTAGGAATGCAAAAGGTGAGCCAATTCGAAAAGGTGAAAATGATATCAATTAGAGTGAAAACAAACGCGCTAACTTAAATCAAAGTAATTATGTTGCAGAACTGCAATACTTCTCTGCAACTACTGCAAAATTGATGTGTCATGTACCTAACCTTAAATTAAACAATTAGCTTTTGTTACAAATGGCCAAGTCCATTCACTTCTCTGTCATCAAAGGAACATTCTTCCAACGCAGTATGACCTTTATACAGCTCATCCCCAGTATTTTCGTAGTGTTTTTGAATTGCTTTGCATATTTCAGGTTTAATAAGCCAATTCCCGTTACTATCTGTACAAATATTTTTATCAAGCTTTATTTCATTCTTTTGATAGATCCCATATAACTCAACGTTTTCAACGGGAATATTTTTTTTGCCAGGTATTCTACTAATCCACAAATAGTATCTGCAAAATAGTGCGAGAACAACTCATCATCCCCTTCAATAATAGGTACTTTAGCCATGTAAGTGTATGGCAAGCTTTTGTTATATTTTGATTTAGGTCCTAAAAATTTCCTGATAATTCCCATCGTTTCTCCCTCCTTTTATTTTCCACAAATAATTGTTCTCTAACGTCTCTGATAGCTATCTTGCTTCAATATAAAAATTTTCTGCACAGTAGTATAAAATACGAATCATTTAGCTTTTCGGGCGCTTATTAGAGCAGGAATTTGGATTCCCGGTAGATAGAATTTTTGGGTAAGACTCCTTTTGAAACAAAACGAATATATTCAATAGAATAAAATGCCTTTGGATTAAATTCCTTACTTATCAAAAATTTTTATTTACAGATAACGTATTTGAAGTTTTTACAACTGCGCCGATTGAACAGATGCTCATACACCTGGGTTCATCAAAGAAACCAACGCACTCATTGCACTTAACGGGGTCAATTTCATGAATAAGGTCACCCTCTGAAACAGCCTGGGTTGGACATTCATCCATGCATGCTCCGCATCGAATGCATTCATCGGTTATCATTAGTACCATTATAATCTCCTTTTGTTCGGTCAGGAAGCGGCCTTTGGGCGCTGTAAGATTTTCAAAAAAAATAATGAATATCGAATAGTCAATTTCGAATGTTGAAGTTTACCTGGCGCATTGGATCAAGAACCGAGCGACAAATAACTTTCCAATCATAGCCTTTCCCTTATTTAGAACTGATAATCAAATCACTTCCCATTTGCTTCAACCACGGTAATAGCTGAAAGATTTACAATATCGTCTACACTACTATCTCTCTGCAAAACGTTAACCGGTTTGTTCATTCCAAGCAGAATCGGTCCAATCACGGTTGCATCTGTTAAGCGTTCAATAAGTTTATAAGCGATGTTACCGGCGCTTAAGTTTGGGAAAATAAACACATTTGCATCGCCCTTAATCTTTGAAAATGAGAACTCGTCTCTCGCTATATCAGGCGATAACGCCGCGTCAATCTGCATCTCGCCGTCGATGATCAAATCAGGTCTTTTTTGATTCACTATCTTTACCGCTTCACTTTGTTTAATTGACTGCGGGTATTGAGCGCTTCCGAAATTGCTGAATGACAGCATAGCGATCCTGGGTTCTATGTCAAACGACTTCACCATTTCTGCGGCCGATATGGCAATCTCAGCAAGCTTATCAGCGTCCGGGCAAATATTTACAGTAGTATCTGCAAAGAATAGTATTTTTCTTTTTATGATTATAATATAGAGCCCGGAGACAACATTTATATTTTCTTTTACTCCTATTACCTGTAGGGCTGGTTTTATTGTCTCCGGGTAACCGCTGCGTAAGCCTCCGATTAACGCTGCAGCTTTATTCGTATGAACCAACATAGACCCGAAAAGTTTTGGCTGGCAAATTCGAGACTTAGCAAGTTTTTTTGATACTCCTTTCCGCTGACGCATATTAAAAAACTCTTCCGCAAATAATTCACGAAGTTCGGAATCATGGGGATCGATTATTTCAAAATTTTCGGCGCTAAATCCGAGTTCGCTTATTTTATCATTTATCACTGATTTATTACCAAGCAGAACCGGTAAACCAATTCTTTCAGTTGAAACAACGTTAGCCGCACGAATTATTTTTTCTTCTTCGCCTTCCGCATAAACAATTTTTTTAGGATTTGCTTTTGCCTTGTGAATCATCATATGTATGAGTTCCTGCGAGTAACCTAATCGTTCTTGTAGCTGTTCCTCGTATTTTCTCCAGTCGACGATGTTTTTTCCGGCAACGCCTGTTTCTACAGCCGCCCTGGCAACAGCCGGAGCCACTTTCCACAAGACTCTCGGATCAAAGGGTTTCGGAATTATATAATCCTTGCCGAATGAAAACATTTTTCCTCCGTATGCGCGAATTACGCTTTCAGGCACTTTTTCTTTCGCTAGCGCCGCCAATGCTTTAACAGCTGCTATCTTCATCTCTTCATTAATTGCTTTTGCGCGAACGTCAAGAGCGCCTCTGAAAATAAAGGGGAAACCGAGAACGTTGTTCACCTGGTTGGGAAAATCGCTTCTGCCTGTCGCCATAATAATATCTTTCCGTACTTCAACTGCAACATCATAATTTATTTCAGGATCGGGATTTGCCATAGCAAATACAATTGGTTTAGGAGCCATTGATTTAATCATTTCTTCCGATAAGATACCACCTCTTGACAAACCTATAAATACATCGGCGCCTTGCATCGCATCAGAGAGAGATAAATACTTAGCGATATTCGCAAATTCCATTTTGTAATCATTTAAATCGGTTCGTTCCGAATTTATATGTCCCTTGGAATCAAACATCGATATATTTTCTTTGCGTACGCCAACTTTAAGGTAAAGTTTACAGCATGCAATTGAAGCGGCTCCTGCACCGGATACAACGATTCTTACTTCTTCAAGTTTTTTGTCTGCCAACTCGCAGGCATTAATTAAAGCCGCGCAGGATATGATAGCTGTGCCGTGTTGATCATCATGAAAGACAGGAATGTTTAATGTCCTTTTCAATCTTTCTTCAATTTCAAAACACTCGGGGGCTTTTATATCCTCAAGATTAATTCCTCCAAATGTTGGTTCCAGCAGCTCGCAGGTTTTAATTATTTCAGCAGGATCTTTTGTATTTAATTCAATGTCGAATACATCGATATCGGCAAATCTTTTAAAAAGAACTCCTTTACCCTCCATAACCGGTTTGCTTGCCAGGGCGCCGATATCGCCTAATCCAAGTACAGCGCTTCCGTTTGTCAGTACTGCAACCAAGTTGCCTTTTGATGTATAGTTGTAAACATCATCATTATTTTTTTCTATCTCTAAACATGGTTCTGCCACGCCGGGCGTATAAGCAAGAGAAAGGTCGCGCGAGCTAAAGCACGGCTTGGTAGCTTTAACTTCTATTTTGCCTGCCCGACCTTCTCTATGGTAGGTTAATGCTTCAGATTCTTTATATTTCATAAAATACTTTTTAGTTGTTTACAAATAGCTCTTCTTGCGGAATGTCGATTTCGCTTAAAAGTATTTCATCCTCGTCTCGTTCCTCCGCAGTCATCTTAAAAATCTTAATTTTGGAACTGCCGTTTTGTTTGTGGGCTGAGACAACATTTCGTACTTCTTCGATTGTGCTTAAAAACTGGTCTGATTCGTCGGTGATTAAATGGTAAATTTCGTGTGTCATAGTGTTTCCCTCGTTATTTAGTTTGTTGCAATGAATCATTTGAGACAGCACTGCTAAATAGAAATAGACTTAAAGACAATATTTATACCATTGCGAGCAAATGCTTTAGTATGGTTGAAAAAGGGCAAAAAAGAGCATATTTATTTTTGTTAGGGTACACGTAGGATTATCGGCATTGCAAATATGCAATACGGGATTGAACGACGTGCAATTGTTAAATACTATGTTTCTGCTTCTTTGATGTTATATCCATCTTCTTACTTTCTTACAATACTCATTCCACTCTTCAGCAAATTTGTATTTCAGCATTTCTTCTTCGGGCTTTATAAAAAATTCGTTTATCACAAAAGCAAAAATAAGTATTATAAGAAATGGGGAGAGGGAACCTAGAAATATTGCAAGCGCCAAAAGAATTAACACCATTCCCAAATACATAGGATTCCTGCCAATTTTAAAAATACCATCCACGATGAACATGGTCGACTCTTCAAATGGTTTTACTGTTGTTGAATTTTGTTTGAATTGTTTGTCGGCAATTAAATTAAATGCTATGCCCGCTATTAGAAAAGGGAGGCAGATAAATTTATAAAACCCAGTTATAATTTGTGAAAAAGGAAAAGCGAAGTGCAATGTTATCATTAGTAAAATTGATAGGTTAAAAGAAGTGGGCGGATACACTTTTTTGTCTGTGCAAATACTTCTGCAATAATTTAATATACTCATACTATTCTAATTACTTTTGTCGGACATTGGTTAAGACGAAGCTCATCAAGTTTTATTTTGTCGTGATGAACTACAGGTAAATAATTTTCCATTGTTATAGCGCCATTTGATTTTCTCGCGCATATCCCGCAACCTATGCATGATGCAGAACAAACCTCTCTTGATTTCTTGGGGTCATCGTGGCTTTTGCAAAAGACAAATAATTTCCGATCAGCCTGGTGCATTTCAATTATATTTCGTGGGCAGGCTTTAGCACATATTCCGCATCCCGTGCATAAGTCTTCAATTACTTCAGGCAGGCCGTTTTTGTTCATTATCATAGCGCCGAAAGGACATGCCTTAACGCAATCCCCTCCGCCAAGGCAACCGTAATAGCATAAGCTTTGTCCCCCGCCAACAATATCCTGAACTGCGCAGCTTTGTGAGCCGGTATAGGATCCGTTTTTAATTTTACAGGTATTACTTGTTCCGCTGCATAAAACGCGGGGTAGAAGTCGATCATTGGAAGTGTCTATTTTAATCCCGAGTACACAGGCAATTTCTGCAGCAGTTTCTTCTCCGCCCATAGGACAACCATTCACACCTGCTTCTTGTTTAACAACCTTTTCGGCGAAGTCGTAGCAGCCCGCGCATCCACATGCCCCGCAGTTAGCGCCGGGTAGAATATCATAGATTTTATCTACGCGCGGATCAGATTCAACCCTTAGCAGTTTATCTGCAATTCCAAGAGCGCCTGAAAAAAGGAATCCTAATCCGCCCATAAGTAAAATTGAGTATACTGTTTCAGTGGAAATGAAATACATGTTTTCTTTCCTTGCCTGGAGGCGTTAGCTAAAAATTATCTTTTGAAGAAACTTTTATTTTGTGAAAAATATTCTTTTCACCGCCGAGTAATAACATTATGCTAAAGATAACTTTACTTATATAGCAGCACTGTTTGCATTTAAGCAAAGCCGGATAGTTTGAAAGAAAGAGCAGCGCTGCGGCAGCAACTATAATCCAACCGTTTCCCGAGCCCTGTTTTACCATCAAAATACCAACTGCTCCAAACGCCAAACCAATAACTATGTTAATTGGAACAGAACATAAAACGGAAGGCTCAGCAAAAAGAACCGTCAATAGGACAATCCCGCTGATTGTACAAGTACGTGATAGAAACATTTTCAACTCTAATTTTTTTCTCCTCTTCAGCGCAACAATTGAGCCATTTAAATCCCGAGCTCTTTAAGATTTTGGGTATTTAATGGCCTTCGTCTATTCTCTTTTGCAATACAAATCTTGCAATAATGCAATTATCATAATTTATACTTGCCAAAAAATATGATTCATTGAATTAAACCGATGCTTTTGGTGGCTCGCATTTTGCGGTAATTTTACAATTCAGTCGAGAACCACTAAAGATTCCAGCCCGGTCAAGGAATGGGAGTCTGCCCGAGAACTAGTCTATAATAATTAATATATTAGCTTAAAGAAACAAACCAAAGAAATAAGAGATGAAATTCAAGCCATACGAACAAAGTCAGATCAACC
>JANQLA010000259.1 GCA_028280855.1 Melioribacteraceae bacterium | reverse complement strand
ATGGGATTTAAGAGCGGGATTTTTAAAAAGGAAGAAACAGAGATAATTAAGAATCTTATTCAATTCAACAAGGTGCTTGCTAAAGATGTTATGACTCCTCGCACTGTTGTGTTTGCAGTAGATGAGAACATGAAGCTAAAAGAATTTTTTGATTCCGGTAAAGCAAATATATTTTCCCGGATACCTGTGTATGACGACACAATAGATAAAATTACAGGCTATGTCCTGAAAGATGAAATACTGGCGGGACTTATTGAAAAAAAAGATAATACCAGGTTAAAAGACATACGTAGAAAAATTTCCGTTGTTTACGAGAATATGCCGATACCGCAAGCATTCAGGTTTCTTATGAATACAAACGAGCAAATTGCTATTGTTATTGACGAACACGGCGGTTTCGAAGGCATTATAACCGTAGAGGATATTATTGAAACATTGCTTGGAATTGAAATAGTTGATGAAATGGACACCCATTCGGATTTACAAAAACTCGCCAGGGAATCGTGGGAAAGAAGAGCAAAGGCCCTCGGGTTGTTAAAAGATTAGAACTGTTTGGCATAATTCCGAAACCAATGACTCTCTTAAATCAAGCTCAGATTTTCGGAGTGAGTGATCTTTACGAACGGAGATCCCGCTCTCTTTACGGGACAACCTGTCTGGCGTAGTGCGCCTTCTGCACAATGTCTGATTCTACAATCCGGCTTCGCTAAAAAACAGCTACGCCGGGACGAGTAGTACGATTAACACTTATTACCGCTTTCGACGCATTCGCGCAGACTACTAATTTCAATTCTACAATAGTACGATTAACACTAGTCCTTATTTACTTTAAAATCAAAATCCTGGAGAAAGTCCAAAAATAAAAAATCCGGCCGCAGCCGGAAAAAATTATATACAATGGTAATTAATCACAGTAATCAAGAAGATCCGTGTTCTGGTAATTTTTTAGCTATTCGCAAAAGCAGCTTTAAGATGTTTTACATACTCGGCAGCGCCGCCTTCACGGTAGCCTGTTCTGTTAACGGGCTGCCCGTCTTTATTTAATAAGTATATAGTGGGGAAACTGCGAATGCCGAATTTCATTGCGATGCTTCTGTTGTAGCTGTCTTGTTCCGGCGATAGCTGCTTTTTCCTCGGGAAATCCAACATAACAAGCACCAGGTTTTTATTAGCGTATTCTACAAATTCGGGTTGGCTAAAAACTTCATTATCTAATCTAATACACCATATGCACCAATCGGAACCGGTGAAGTTGACAAGTATATTTTTATTTTGGGCTTTTGCGGTTTTAACAGCCTCTTCAAGGTTTTCAACCCAAACCAATTTATTATTTTCAGAACCATTATTTGCGTAACCAATTGTTACCAATACGAACATTAGAAACGTTGCAGTTAGAATTTTTTTCATCGTTGTTTCCTTCCTTATTTAAGGTATAACAAAAATAATTTACAGGTAAGATGCCTTTTAGTTCCAAAAGATTCTGTCATTAATAAGACATAACCTGTTATTGTAGAGACTGCGTGAAAAACGCTAAAACCGTTTAAACGGTTACGCTGATCGTTCGTTTTAGCTTATACTCACTCCCACGTTTGAAAACGTGGGTTAATGAAATTATTGACTATTAACACAACCTCTGTATTTGAACATTCTATTATCGAACAATCCATAGAAATTTACATTGCGTAAAAATAGGAGTATTTGTACTTTGTTCAAAAAAAAGAGAAGAGTTTATGAAGAAGTTAATACTAATTTTACTCGTCGGCTCATCAATGATTTTTGCGCAGGATTATGAAAAACAATCGGTCTATTTTTCCGCCAACTTCGGCTTATATAAATCAGGTGATAATTCAAATTTTCGTAACCTTGGATCGCAACGTCTCGGCGGCGGGATAGGTTTCGGCTTTAGGATAGTCGGCAACCTGTTCTTCTATACCCGCGGACAATACGTTGCTAAGTCTGATTTTACAGGCGTTTATGACAACAGGTACCTCGATACTGATCTCAGTATTGTAAATAATATAGGTACCGCAAATGCATCTATGAGTCAGCTTGTGCTCAACTCGGGTTTGCAATACAATATCTTTTTAGCAAAAGATTTATCAGTTGGCTTTCTCGGAGGAGTTACCTACACGATGGTTGACCAGGAAGCGCGGAGCTTTTCAGGTGTGCTCCTAAACCGCATTGCGAACGAGTGGTTCTACGGGTATTTTGGCGGAGCTACTTTAGAGAAACGTTTCAAACGCTCCAACCTTACCGTTTTTGCAGAAGGAATTTATAATTACATTAACGATCAGTCGGTTTTCTTCCGCGATATCCTTAGCGGGATGAACTTTACAATCGGGGGAAGGTACTATTTAGCGAATTAGTATAACTGTACTGCTTCTGTAAAAAAATCGTTACTATTCAGCTATGTTTTAACCACTAAGTCCGCAATGAATGCACAAGGTTCACAAAGCAAATTCTCAAAAGATTTTCTTGTAGCCTTTGTGTTCTTGTATGTTAAAAGTAAAAAACGCATAGCCACTAAGGCGCGAAAACTCTAAGAAGAGCGATTAGTATAAAAGAGCTGTTCAAAGTTTTTGTTAATTATCCTTTGCGCCTGGGTGTCTTGCATGTTAAAGAACAAAAAAACATTAGCCACCAAGCCTCGAAGACGCAAAGGAAATTATAATTGGTAATGAAGAATTTTACTTTTATAAATATTGTCCTTCTTCGCGTCTTGGTACCTTTGTGGCATAATAGTTTTTACTTTTTTATATCTGAATAGTAACATTTGATACTCAAAAAGCTCTGTTGGATGCTGAGAGGTATTCCCTTAATCCTAAAATCCGGCAAACCCTCAGGATCGCTGCTTATTAAATCCTGAAGGCTGCCCGGGAAATCGCTCCTACATAAAGAGCATATTTGTTTTATATCCCTCTAAAGAGAAACCTCCGATGCATTCTTAACAATACCTTCGGGTTTTGATTTAAAGGGATTATCCACATCTTTAACACTGCCGTCTCTGTATGTTACCGAGTATACCGGGTTCGAAATTGCGGCTTTTACTTCTTCAACAGTTGTTTTTTCCGGATCAAAATAGACATAAGCGGTTGGCTCCTCATTAAAAGCGGTAGAAAATCTTACAATGCCTTTGTTATTGGACAAATGGCTTGTGATGTAGCTTAGCTTACGTGCAAGAAGAAAGTTACCCGCTTCAGGCATGGGGTATATTAAGACCGACAATTGCTCCACCCCGTACTCTTTATATTTATTGAAAGTTTGGTTATAGCCCTTAAACATTCTTCTCTTATAATCCAATACGGAAATAAATCCTTTGTCTACCCCTTCCTCATTGAGTTCAAAGCTTAATTCGCGTAACTGGGTGCGACCGCCCCTAAGTTTAATTTCCACTTCTTCGGTTAATATAAACTCGTTTATTTCATTAGGGTTGGTAACGGAAGGATCATAGAAAAAAACGGCTTCCACAGGTTCTCCGAATTGAGTTTCAAAACCGTAAATTCCTTTGTTATCCCTTAACGCGTAAAATAAATTGCTGTAATCAACTTTATCGAAAAGATTATCAATACCTATTTCCCAAACAGCAAGTGAATCAAGCTCTTCGGATTTAATGAGATGCACTTTTTGCCTCGCGGGAGTAAACATAGCAGACTTAATGCCTTTTTCATCAATTTCAGTTGGGTTGTAAAAAATTTCAACGGTGCGGGATGCCGCGTAAGCATCAACACCGTAAATCCCTTTTACACTTTCAATCTGACGCTTGAACGAGATGGCGCTGCCGTAACATTTAATGTTTTTGAGATCCGATTGTTTATAAACCGCAACATTATCAAGCTTTTCGAACCCGCCCCATCTTTCGGATATGGTAGTAAATTCAACGTTGCTCGAAAAACCTAAACTGGCAACGATCAGGAGAACGGTTGCTACGGGTGCAAGATATTTGGTTACAGCTTTTTTATTTATTGTTATGGATTGTTTAACTGGACAGGAATAAACACAATCCGTACAAAGATTACAATCAACGTGATTCACGTTTTCGTATTCGGTGAGCTTGATTCCCTGGGGACAATTATCCTCACAAATTCCGCAATCGGTACAAGTTTCGGAATTGCGGTTTATTTTAACCAGCGGCAGTAAAACACTTTTCTTTAGTACAACTTCTGTAATTAATCCAACGCCTATAATTCCGGCAAGCAGCCAAACAAGACTTAATTCCATTCCAAGAGCATTTAGAATTATGTATAACAAAATAACAGCGCCGGCACCCGCAACATTTAAAAAGATGTTGGATAATGCGCTTAAAGGACACAAATATTTGCACCAGAAGAGACGTGAAACCATGGTGCCGAGAATAGTTATTGCGAATGCCGGAACAGCAAACCAAAGAAAAATATCGCTATTGTCAAACAAATAAACCGACGCAAAATAGGGATCAAATTTTTTGCAGAATAGCTCACTCGATGTCATAGTAAAATATATAGTGATAAACAGGAGTATATATTTTAACGAACGCAGAGGCCTATCGATTAAGTTAGGTATCTCTTTCCTAATTTTTAGTTTCTCACCTAGCTTGCCAAGCCATTCGGTAACCGATCCAATTGGGCAAACATAACTGCAAAAGAGTTTTCCTAAAAGAACTACACCGATAAGCAAACCAACTCCCATCATCACTTGAACTTCACTCATCTGGCAGGACATATTTCCCATATTTAACTTACTCATTATTGAAGCCAGTCCGCCGAAGGGACAGTATGCTTCAAAATCGGCCCTGTAACTAGTATCAAACAACGGTCTCGCGGCAACATAGCCAACCATTCCCAGGAATAATGCTTGAAAAATAATACGAGTTTTGTTTTTCATCTTTCCACCAATTAATTAGATATACAAAATAGACTTTATCATCTTCTTCTTGTTTATACGAAGGCAAACCGCATTGTTATTTCCTTACGTTTCAAAAGGCTTGCAAATGGTTATCTATAAAA
The DNA here is from genome assembly GCA_028280855.1 of Melioribacteraceae bacterium. Lineage (GTDB taxonomy): Bacteria > Bacteroidota > Ignavibacteria > Ignavibacteriales > Melioribacteraceae > PGYT01. The sequence goes on along the minus strand of JANQLA010000259.1, from coordinate 9,092 downwards.
AATCTATTTCAGAATTTTTTCCGAAATGTTAAATTCTAGTTTCACTTTCAGCCAAACCGATAAGGAGTAAAAAGAGTTTGCTCATAAAGAACTTTTGTTAAGAACAATGATCACCTCATCAGAATCATCTTTTTACTTTGAGTAAATAATGATCCGTCAATTCCTTTTGCATACAGCTTATAAAAATATATTCCGCTGGATAGCTTCCTGTTTATAGTTGAGGTGTTAAAGCGAGCTTCATGTATGCCTGCAGTGAAATCCCTGTCGGCAATTTTTATTACTTCTTCGCCGAGAATGTTAAATACCGAAATCTTCACATAAGCATTGACGGGTAATTCAAATTGTATTTGCGTTGCCGGGTTAAACGGGTTGGGATAGTTCTGACGCAAACCAAAATCATCAATCACTGCCAAATCTCTACCGACACTTACGGGAATTTCGGCTTTTTCTATTTTTGCAATGTATAAATCTTTGCCTCCTGAAGATTGTATTTCAGAAGAATCAAAAACAGCGGTTGAGCTTCTGAAGTAGCCTGCTAAATGAATATTTTCCGATGTATCGGCATGAACTCCCCAGGAGTAATCCTCATCAGAGCCGCCGGCGCTTCCCGCCCATAAAATATCCTCGCCTAACATTTCAAAAAGAAAAATATCTTTATCGCCCGCACTTTGTAAAGCCGTAGCTGTATCTATTTGCATCGTGTTTTGAAAAGAACCCGAAGCAAAAAATTTACCATTAGGTAAAACCGATATACTATAGCCCCTGTCATCTGCAGGCCCGCCTATTCCCTTTACAAAATTTAATTCCCCGTCTGAAGAATAAGATGCGATGAGAATATCTGAACTGGCAGCGTTGCTAACGAGTTCTATAGTATCTGCTACCGCATTCTCCTTGAATCCCCCGATAATATAAACATCGCTCTCTTCCTTTTCGCTTACGGAAGGTCTTACCGCAATATCATAAGCCAAATCGGTTTCCGTACCGTGAATTCCTTCTGCCCAAAGAAAATTTCCGTTCTCGTCAAGCTTAGCAACAAATATGTCTTTAGTTCCGTCACTGGTAAGTTCGAATTGACCAAACGAAGAAGTTCCGGTAAAGAATCCCGTAACATAAATGTTATTCGACATGTCGGTAACAATACCCCAGCCTTCTTCACCGGTACTCGGGCCTCCAGCATTTACACCCCATAGAACATTGCCGTCCGGATCAAGCTTAACTATAAAGATTTCCCGGCCGCCGTTGCCATTAATAACAGTTCCGCTGAAATTGATTGTATCCTCGGGAGCGTCTCCGCCGAAATAACCTGTTACGATATAATTGCCCGCATAGTCGGCAGCAATACAAGTTCCTTTATCCTGTTTTCTCCCGGCTCCTTGTTGAACCCATAACAAATCTCCTTCCGAAGTATACTTGGCTATAAACACATCAAAATTGCCGTGCGTGGTTAAGCTAACGGTATCAAATGCTGCAGTACCAAAGAACGCACCTGTAATAACAACATTATCATTTGCATCTAAGGCAATACCCCTGCCTTCATCGGCGCTTGAGCTTCCGGCGCTTCCGGCTTGTTTTGCCCAAACCACGTTACCGGCCGTGTCATACTTTGCGAGGAATATATCATAATTTCCAACTGACGAAATCGATATACCGCTTCCAAAATCCAACCCGGTACTTTTAAATTTTCCCGTCACATAACTATTGCCCTCTTTATCCACCGCCATCCTGTATGTCAAGTCATCCTGCGGCCCTCCGCCGGATGTTACCCATGAATAAAAAGGAGTTTGAGAAAGTACTAAGGATGAGAGGGAAAAGAAAAAAGCCAATAAACATAATGTTTCTTTCTTTTTCATATTCCCGCCTTATTTATTATTGAAAAAAATTTTCATGAAAACGCAAAACAAACCGCTTTATACGGAAGCTCGCTGTTTTACAATTTATCCATAACATGGTCTAATGATCCTTCTTTAATCGGGCCGTCAACCGCTATCCTGAACCTATCAAGTGTAAAGTATTTTTTTGCCGCTTCAAGAACATTTTCTTTGGTAACCGCTAAGATCCTCTCTGCTCTTTTATCAAAGTGATCGAACGGTACGTCGTTCCTGATACAGTCAAATATAATGCGGGCTATATCGTCGGGCGTTTCAATATAGAACGGTAATAAACCAAGGTAATGTTTTTTTGCGATACGAAGTTCTTCATCGGTTATACGGTTTTCCAATAATTCTTTAATATGCTTAAAAACACCTAATATCACTTTCTCCGTGTTTTCGGGAGCTGTCTTTGTATTAAACTTCCAGTAACCCATTCTTTCTTTCTTAACCCACAGCTCACTTTTAATCCCGTAAATAAGACCTTGCTTACCTCTTAGGTCAACTCCTATTCTCGATGTTAATGTACTTGAAGCAAGTATGTAGTTTAATATATCTATTGTTTCTTCCTCAACCGGTATATTGTTGTAGGGAGCAAAGCCTATGTTTATTGTGGATTGCTTGTAATCATTATCATTAAAGACTTTTATCTCTTTACCTTCGAGCTCTTTAACTCCCGTTACATTAACTGTTTCAAAATCCGGTATATCGTTTCTCCACTGGCCAAAATATTTATCGGCGAGGTCTCTCATCTCTTCAGGGCTCATATCGCCAACCATTAACAAAGTAGTTCTTTCGGGCCGGAAATATTTTTCACGAAGTTCAACAAGGCTTTCTTTCGTAATGTTGGAGATTGATTCAACTGTGCTGTGAGACCTCGAATACGGATGATCCCTGAACATTTCGCTGTACATATCAAAAAAGGCGCGTATAGATGTTGTCTTCAATCGCTTCTTTGCCCTGCTTTTTTTGCGCTTACGTATTCTATCTATCTGCTCATTATCAAAAGCAGGGATAGTAAGAAACTCAAGCCCTGTTTGCATCATATCGTCTTTATCATCTATTAATGAAAACCCTTGAAAAGAAAAACCTTTATAACCACCGGCCACTTTAAAAGAGAAAGGAACAAAGTCCATTTCTTCTATAAGCTGATTATATGTTTGATTTTCAGTTCCCCTGTTCATTACGGAAGCAAGAAAATCTGAAATGCCGGTTTTACCTTCATTTATATCCTCGGTTATCATGCCCGTATTTATGTACCCCTTTACGGAAAGCGAAGGGTTCAAATGATTTTCAATTGTATAAACCGTAAGACCGTTGTCCAATGTAAATTTATTTACATGATTAGCTATTGGTTTCGGCAGCAAAACATCTTTGAATTCATCACCCTCAGGATTATTGCTAACTTCAAAATATTTGCAAGGCGATTTAAAGTAGAATGCGTCGCCTTCATCATTCCCTGCCGCATTTGAAGAAGTTTCCAAAGACTTGTCTGCATAACCATCAGTCATGTCGGATGTTTTCGGCATTTGATAACCTTTGGTAACTTTTCGGGGGTTAAAATATTTCCGCATAACATTCATTATATCTTCTTTTGTCACCAGCATTATCCTGTCAAAAAACTCCTGGTAAGTATCCCACCCGTAATAAGTTTCGTATTTACTTATCCTGCGCCCGATATCTACGTTCTTACCGTAATTTACAACCTGGTTGAACCTATAGCGGTTTTTCACTTTTTGTAATTCATAGTCGGATACAGGTTCATTTTGCATCTTTTCAATTTCTCGCCACACTACTTTTTCAGCTTCATCAATATTTTCATCTTTTCTAAAGCTTAGGTTAATAGTAAATAATGCAGGGTCTTTAGTTATGCCAAAGCCTCCGGAAACGGAATTAGCAAGCTGCTTATCCCGAACCAAAACTTTATTTAATCTTGAGCCCCGGGATTTGCTGCATAAAATCATACCCGCTACTCTAAGCGCTGGCGAATCAATATGGTTGTAGTGAGGTGTGTGGAAAGCCATTTTTAACAGCGGCGATGTAATATCGTTATGATAAAGGGTAAACGTTTTTTCAACTTTCTGTTCTTCTTCAATAGCATAGTATTCCGGTATTTCGGGACCGCGGGGAATTTTTTCATAATACTTTTTAACCAGCTCCATCATTGATTCCGTTTCAAAGCCGCCTACTAAAACAAGCGTAGCATTGTTCGGGGTATAATAAGTTTTATAATATTCATAGGCCTCATCGCGGGTAATATGATCAAGATCCGCCGGCCATCCTATTATCGGGTATTGTATAGGATGACTTTTATATGCCGTGGTATATAACGCTTCGGAGAAAATACCGCGGGGATTACTATCCACACGCATTCTTCTTTCTTGTTTAATTACCTCCATCTCCGACTTAAATTCGCTTTCATCGAAAATGCAGTTCATCATTCTATCGGACTCAAGGTCCAAAGCCAGTTCAATTTTATTAGCCGGCATATATTCATAATAAGCGGTTATGTCGCGCATTGTAAAAGCGTTGAATATCCCGGAATTTTCGGATATAAGCTTAGTTGCCTTTCCTTTATTATACTTTTTTGTTCCTTTGAACATCATATGTTCAACAGCGTGCGAAATACCGGTTTTCCCTAACACCTCATTTCTCGAACCAACTTTATAAGATATTTGATGATATATAAGCGGGGCAATATTACGTTCCATGGTTAAAACAGTAAGACCGTTATTTAATACGTGCCGGTACAACTTGCCTTCTTCATATTGCTTTTCCTGGTTCGCAAAGGTCAGACTAAAAGTGCATGACAGTAATACTAGTGCTATAATTTGGCGTTTTAGAATATGTAGCATTGTTTGTCCTTTTGGATTAAGTAATCTTGTTAAATCATAAAAATGTTACCGATCTTTATATTTATTCATCCTTGCTTTGGATTCTTTAACTATTGCCGTCTTCTCATCCATTGTTAAGTCTTCATATTCCGGTTTGCCGGATTGATTAGCCAGCAGCCACCCGGTTAAAAAAGCCAGCTTGGTAACTCTTTCGGCTTTTTGAAAATCCATTTTTTCGATATCATCTCCGGGTGTGTGGTAATCCTCGTGGTCACCCGCAAAGAAAAACAAGGATGGTATTTCGTTCCTAAGGAAAAACGCCTGGTCGCTGGCATAGGAAAATAATCCTACATTGAAAAACAGTTCAATCCCGATTGATTTGTTAGCTTCTTTAACTGTTTCAATAATATCCTTTCCTTGAAAAGCACCGCCGACCCACAAAAACTCGGGGCTGTTTCTGCTTATCATATCCAGGTTAATCATTGCTATAGTTTTATCCAAAGGTCTTAAAGGATGATAATAAGCATAGTGCTTTGAACCCAACAATCCGTTTTCTTCCGCATCAAATGCAATAAAAACAATACTGCGTTTAGGTTTCGATAGTGAAAATGCTTCAGCTAGTTCCATCATGCCTGCAGTACCGGATGCATTATCATCGGCGCCGTTATGAATTTGGCCTATATTACCTTTATCCATAGTACCGTAATACCCAAGGCCGATATGATCATAGTGAGCGCCTATAACTATTGTCTCATCCTTTAACTCCGGATCCGTTCCTTCTAAAAACCCAACAACGTTCTGTGTTTTTAGAACTTCGCAATGTAAGTCGATAGAGAAGGAAGCCAACATATTATCCAAAGCAAACGCACGGGGAGTAAGCGTAGAGTCTATGTGCCCAAGAATTTTTCTTACTTTTTTCCTGCCGACATTTCTGAATAATTCCCGCTTCGCTTTATTTGATAGGTAAATAACAGGAATGTTCTTTCTAGGTCTTTCGTGTAGCCGAGCTTTCCCTTTTTCAAAACCATTAACAATTCTTTCGTATTTTATATTAATAGGTAAGCTCGCATCGGGCGGCTGAACCACCAAAACTCCCAAAGCGCCTTTATCTCTTGCAGCAGCTACTTTATATTTAGTGAACCTGTACTTTCGTTTTTTCACTATGTTAAACATGCTTTCTTCAATATCCGCACGTGGATAACTATCTACGATTACAACTATCTTGTCTTTTACATCAACATCATTTCCGTTCTCATCTAAATAATCATTGTAATCATCCGTAACTATACCATAACCTGCAAATACTAAAGGGGCAGTTAAACTGATGTCGGCGGTCTCACTGTAGTTAACATAAAAATCATCCCTGTAATCGTAACTGGAAGTAACCGAACCCCCGGCAAATTTTCTTGTAATGCTAAAACTATTGTTTGAAGTTAGCTTAGCTTTTTGGATGCTGAATCTTTGAAGATATTCGTCATAAAAATGAATATCCTCTATACTCAAATTTTCAGGAAGTTCATCCTTAACTCGTTTACGCGGATTTAGTTTTTTTGAAAGGGGCTGTAAACCAATATCTTTAAACCTTCGGGCTATATACAATGAAGCAAGAAGATTTTCATCGCTGCCTGCAGGACGACCTTTCATACTATCGTCGGCGAAAAAAGAAACATGATCATTAATTTCATTACCTGTAATGCTTTGCATTCCTTTCTCATATCCGTCGGCTAATTCCTGGGCAAAACAGACACTTGAGATAAACAGGGTTACTAAAACCAACTTAATTGAGAATTTGATATTCATTCCGTTCCTTTGCTTTATAAGATTCTTATTTTTTTAACTTTTCTTTCAATAAAACTATTTGAGTAAAATCATTTTCCTGGTTATTGTCTGTTCATTTGCTTTTAACGAGTAGAGGTATATCCCGCTTGAAAGTTCTCCCGCATTAAAATCAATCTCGTAAATCCCGGGCTGTTTATTCTCATTTAGTAACGTTGCCACTTCTTGTCCCAAGAGATTATAAACCTTCAGAACAACAAACCCGAAATCACGGATGGTAAATTTTATAATGGTTTCCGGGTTAAACGGGTTAGGATAATTTTGATACAAGGTGTATGATGCCGGTAACGAATTAATGCGGTCATCAACAGATACTACGGGTGATGTCGTATAAATATTTGAAGAACTGGCTCCTACCCAAATGTCGCCGCTTTTGTCAGCAGTCACAGTATAAAGAGAGCTAGTCATAAGATCGCTATCCGCAATATCATTCCAGGTTGCCCCGCCGTCGGTTGTTTCGTAAACATTTTTTGACCCTGCAACCCACCAGTTAAGAGCGCTATTTTGATACGATGATTGCATGGTTTTATTTAATCCGGGAATTTCCACGTAGTCCCATGTTTTTCCACCGTCAACCGTATGCAGAACTATTTTCTTTCCAACAGCCAAACCATTCGAAGCATCCCAAAAGGTAACATCACGTAATTCGGCGGTGCTATGTTCCGAAGGTACATTCTGAACAGTTGAATTATTCCATGTTGCGCCCCCGTCTGTTGAGTAGCCGACTGTTAGGCCTTTACCAACTACAACCGCATTATTCTCATCAATGAAATGAACATCCTTTAGTTCATTATTGAAAAAACCGGAAACTTCGGACCAGGACGTACCTCCATCAGTAGTTTTATAAACAATATCAATATCAGTGGTCTCACCTACTACTAAACCTAAATTCTCATTAATAAATGATAACCCATAGTGTGAAAATCCTTTTTCGACTGTGCCTTCCATAACGCAAGACCATGTTTGCCCGCCGTCTACGGTTTTGGATATCATCTTATTTGTTCTGGCGGCATAACCAACATTTTCATTTACAAAGTAAACATCGTTTATCGTCGGACACTTCATATTCTCGGAAATATATTTAGCACTCCATGTAGCGCCTTTATCGGTACTCTTTGCAAATAAGCCGCCGTACCCAGCTGCTAACGCAGTATTTTCGCCTAAGAATTGCAACGTATAAAAAGTAGTGCTTGGAATTTCCGAAATCATCTGCCATGTATTTCCTAAGTCCGGTGAATATGCAATCAATCCTCCAAATCCTATAGCCCAAACATTGTCGCCAATACCGGTAATCGCATCTATTTTGGAGCCAAAGGGAACATCTATTTCTTCCCAGGTAACACCGGCATCGGTGGTCTTTACTAAAACGCTTCCGAAATAACTTGAGGAACCGCCAACAGCCAATCCATTCATTTCATCTTTAAACCAAATGTCGTATAAATTAACATAAGTGTAGTTTTCAACGGCTTGCGGCATGTACTCCCAGTTTGCCCCGCCGTCGCTGGAAAAAATATGAATTGTTGGCTCCAATCCTACCGCGGTAGACCCCCAGCCGACAGCATGTATAGTTGTTTCATTCACCATATATACACCGTAAATATCTGAGCGGGAATAGTTAATACCTCCTAAAGAAGATACCGAGGCATTTTGCCAGGACGAACCATCGGCTGTATAATAAATATTGTTAACATCCTTACCGGTAACGATTCCTTTATTAGCAGCATAGAAATGCATTGCGTGTAGATCTCTTGCAGCGGTGAGATCCAAAGACCAATTGTTTCCTCCGTCGGTTGTACGATAAACTTGTCCGCCTGATGACTCCGATGCCATAATCCAGCCGTTTGAGGCGTCGGAGAAATAGATTTCTTCCAAATCACTTTTCGGGCCGCCTACTGTTACTTGCAGCCACGAATTACCTCCGTCGTTTGTTGAAAAGAATTTACCCGAATCCGCACCGACAAAGCCTGTATTCCGATCAAGAAAGCAAACGGAATAAAGGTTTAAATCTCCTGCGGGTTTAGCTAATTCTTTCCACTTTAAGCCGCCGTCGTTTGTCTGCAATACCAGTCCGTCGTTTCCAACAATCCATCCGTTGTTTTCATCTAAAAAGGTTACATCCTTCGGATCACCGTTTGTACGTTCCAATGCTTTTTGCCAAGTTTGAGCGCTTACTAACTGGTTAATAACAACAAGCGAAATAACAAGCAGAAAAAGTCTTTTCATAATATGACCCCTCCAAAAAATTTATTTTATTAAAAAGTAAATAACCTTATAGTTGTAATGCCGCTCCACTTGGACCATTTAATTTTACTATTCTTATCAAGCGATGTGTCCAGGTATTCCACATGCATATCAATTACAATAGAATCAAATAATCCGAACCCCACTCCGACTGTAACTAAATTATAGGTTACATTGTCACCGCCGATTATAAAGTCATGATCCTTTGAAGCGAAGTTGTAACCGGCTCGAATGAATAGGTTTGGAAGGGGTTCAAATTCCATACCCGCTTTTATAAGGTGGTCGGTTGATTTTAAGGAGCAATATTTATTAT
>JANQLA010000196.1 GCA_028280855.1 Melioribacteraceae bacterium | reverse complement strand
TTGATACTGTAATTACATATTTAAAAATCGCCGGTGAATGTGCAGAACAGCTTGGGCGTCCGGAAATAGCTGCATGGCAGTTTAATAATATCGGTCATTACTCAATATTGGAATTCAAAAAGCTAACCGATTATGATAACCGTATGCGGGAGCTTGCAGTTATGAATGATCGCAACAGGCGTGCAACGTTCCTTGTTGATTCCAGGAAATTATTTAAGGATAATATCGAACTTTTGCTGCGGGCGGAAAATTACCTAGAGCAGGCTCAAATAATTGACGACGAGCTTGAGCCGAGCAGGAGGACTGCCACCATTGAACGTAACCGCGAGTTTATTACGTGGGTTAAAGAATTTACCGAACAGAATTCGTAATTTTATTCCGGTTAAGATGTGTTTTTTATTTCCTCCAATTGTTCCCACCTTTCATATAAAATTGCAACGGTTTCTTTTGCATCTTCCAATCCTTGGTTTAACTCCTTTGTTTTACTTGCATACTTTTGATAAAAGTCCGGTGAAACAAAGATTGCTTCTATCTCTTCAACTTTTTTTTCAGCTTCGTTAATATCCTGCTCAATGTTTTCTAGCTCTTTCTGTTCTTTCCACGTTAACTTACGGGTCTTTTCTTTTACCCTTGTATCACCTTTGCGTTTATAACTTTCGGCCTGCCAGTCGTTTTTGCCGGTTATCTTTTTACGCTTCTCCAAATAATAATCGTAGTTACCTTCGCTAAAATAAACCTGCCCGTTACCTTCAAAAGCGAGGATGCCGTTGCATACCCTGTTAAGGAAATACCTGTCGTGGCTAACCACAACCGCTACGCCGCCGAAAGAGATTAAAGCTTCTTCCAAAACTCTAAGCGTCGGAAGGTCAAGGTCGTTTGTGGGTTCGTCGAGTAAAATAAAATTACCGCCGGATTTCAGTATGCGGGCCAGCGTTAAACGACTTCTTTCTCCCCCGGATAATCGACCGACAAGAGTATTAATTCGATCGTCGGTAAAAAGAAACCTGCGCAGGTAAGTCCATGTATTCAATTGGTTTTTGCCGAATTGAACGTACTCGTTGCCTTCGCTAACTGCGTTAAACACGGTGTCTTCGTCATTAAGGATAAGCCTTGACTGGTCAACATAATTGAACTCTGTTTTCTCACCGCGTTCAATCCTTCCCGTTGTCGGTTTAAGTTGCCCCATCATAAGTTTAAGCAGGGTGGTCTTGCCTATCCCGTTTTTTCCAATAATGCCGATTCTCTTTTTAGACTCGAATTTGAAGCTAAGTCCCTCAATAAGCTGCTTTCCGCCTAATTCAATACCAACGTTTTTTAGCTCAAGAATTTTATCCCCAAGTTTTTCTGCGGGAGGTAAAATCATTTCAACATTCAGCTCAACCTCCTGCTTATTATTCTCAAGCACCTCGTAGTATTGATCAACCCGGCTTTTTGCTTTTGTTCTACGCGCCTTTGGCCCGCGAACGATCCATTCAAATTCCCGTCGCAAAAAGTTTTGCCGCTTCTTTTCTTCGGCTTCCCGGATTGCCTGGCGCTGTGTTTTGTTGTAAAGGTAATCCGTGTAATTGCCATTGTGTGAAATGAATGTGCCGCTGCTCAATTCAACTATTCGGTTGGCAATGCGATCCAGGAAATACCTGTCGTGTGTTACGAATATACAGGTTCCGTTGTAGGAACCTAAAAGGTTTTCTACCCATTCAATAGAGTCGGTATCGAGATGGTTTGTCGGTTCGTCGAGAATCAGTAAATGCGGCTGCGAAATCAACGCACGGCACAATGCAACCCGTCGTTTTTCACCGCCCGATAAAGTTACAATATCTCTTTCGAGGTCAGGCGCCCCAAGCGATTTACCCATTTGCAGGATGCGTTTTTCAAGATTCCAGCCGTCGATATCCGCGATCTCACTTTCCAGCTTATCACGAAGCGGGGAATCATACGGCAGTCCTTCATATTCGGCGATTAGCGATAAAATGTTTTCAGCGCCGTAGAGTATATTTTCTTTCACGTTTTTTGAATCGTCGAGAGTAAACTCCTGTGACAGAAACCCAATTTGCAGGTCTTTCTTTTTCGCTACTTCGCCGGAGTCTGGCTTCTGTATCCCTGCGATGATTTTAAGGAATGTTGATTTGCCCGCGCCGTTTCGTCCGACCAGGCCAATCCGGTCGCGCTCATGTATGCTTAGCGATGCGCTATCTAAAATTACCTGTTCGCCGTAATGAACTTCCAGGTCCATTGCCGTCAGGATAACCGGTGCTACATTGTTCGACAATATTTTTACCGTACTTAGTTTTTCAGATTGCAAATATAGTCAGTTCAAAACCACGTTCCTAAATTAGCCGCTAATCAATTGAGTGTAGGCTTTGCTAACCATTATATCAGTAAGTATTTGAGGATACAAAGGGTAAAATCATTCTAAAATCGAAACTTTTAGTTTGCTTCCCCCTCCTTTTGAGGGTTATTGCTAAAAATTAGATAAGATTTATAGTTTGATGACTATAGATATTTATTTGATTAGGGGATGAGAGAAGTAGGATTTATTTGTAACTTCTTAAACTCCATTTTTACCGGTTAGTAGATTTGCAAGCTGTGTATTTTATCTTCACAAAAAATTCGGGTAAATCCTCCTTACTTGTAGTGTATATTATTTTTAATGTCATTCAATAGGTATAGATGAACCAAATTGGTTTTAGGATTTTGATTATATGAGAACTCACCTATATCCTCTCTTAAAAAGAGAGGACTCTATGGTAAAATCCGAAAAGTAATTTGAAACAAGCATACATTACTTTAACCCACCTACCATCAGTACACGAGTTTCTGTTTTAAATATTGATCTACTCTAAATTCTCCGGCGCCAACAATTTTGTTTCCACTATGATGGTTATTCTTTTCTCCCCACAACA
>JANQLA010000188.1 GCA_028280855.1 Melioribacteraceae bacterium | reverse complement strand
ATAATGCACAAGTTTTTATTACCCCTGATAAAGACATAAATGCAAAGATTGAAAAAGGTATAATCAATCCATTAGAATTATTTGGAATTAGTAAAACGGATGAGGGAATAGTCGTCAGCCCTAAAATCGAAAACGGCTGGACATGGCTTGCGGCAAAGGATGTTCAATTCAACGGAAAAGTATTGAATTTCTTTTTTGCAGACGGCAGAATTTACACAAAAGAAAATATTCGAACACAATTTAGAAGAGTGAAATTTAATGAAGGCAGTAATGAACTAATTCCTGTTGCAAAGAAAGGGGAAGAATCTACTAAGGATAAAAATAAACCTGGAATATATTATAAATGAATAATTGTAAAAAATATTTAATAACTGCTCTCGTGTTTTGTGCAATTGTTAGTTTGCTGTCAGCTCAAACTGTTACCGCAGAAAAAGAAGCAATCGCAGATGTTGGTAAACAATTGCTACTTCAAAATGAAATATTTGAAGGAAGTTACCCTGAATATACTATTGACGGCAAGTGGCTGCTGGTAGACGAAATAAACTGGTTCGCCGGTTTTCACGGAGGCTCGCTTTGGATACAATATGAGTTGACGGGTGATTCCATTTATAAAGAGCTTGCATTAAAAGAAGCTGACAAGCTTATTCCGTATCAAACTTTAGATACTACCCACGATCTCGGGTTTATATTTTTACCGACTTGCGTGAAAGCCTATCAAGTAACCAAACTTGATAAATATAAAAATGCAGCACTTAATGCAGCGAAAATGCTTTTAAAAAGATACAATGAAAAAGTAAAATTTATCCGGGCATGGGGTAAACTCGGCAGCCCTAAACGAGCCGGCTGGATGATAATTGATACAATGATGAATTTAGAACTCCTCTTTTGGGCTTATGAACAAACCGGGAATAAAACGTTTTATGATATAGCGGTGCAGCATGCTAACACTGCAATGAAAGAATTGATTAGAAAAGATTTTTCCTCTTATCACGTAATTGAGTTTGATCCTTTAACCGGAAATGTCTTAAAAAAGAGAACGCACCAGGGTTTTAGCGATGAATCAACCTGGGCAAGGGGACAAGCATGGGGGATTTATGGGTTTGCCAAAGCATATAATTTTACAAAAGACACAGCTTACTTAAACACGTCAATGCAGATGGCTGATTACTTTTTATCTAAGTTGCCCGGAGACCACATCCCGTTTTGGGATCTTGATTTAAGTGGAAACGATATTGTGAGAGACGCATCGGCTGGTGCAATAGCTGCTTGCGGAATGTTTTTGCTAAACAAGCTTTTAACCGATAGCTCTGATCAACAGAGATATTTTAATGCCGCTAAGTTGATAACAAATTCACTCACTAAAAATTATTTATTTACGAATTCAAATCGTCCTGTTGAACAAGGTATTTTATTGCACACGGTTTACAATCACAATAAAGATAAAGGAGTTGACGAATCGTACCCTTGCGGTGATTACTACTATATGGAAACGCTATCTACAAAAATTAAATTAGAAGGAATCTATGACAAATAAACTATCTTTATCCTCAAATAAATTTTGTAATTTTAATAGCTTTAGTACGCTATCAATATTTCTTCTTATTATCATTCTATTTGTATCGTCTTCCTTAGCGCACGAGATTATTAAAAACTATACACCTCACAGAATCATTCTAAACTTAACTGATTCGCCTGCAACAAGTATTGCAGTAACCTGGCGTACTCTTAAAAAACTTAACGAACCGGTTGTTCAGGTCGCCGAGGCCAAACAGTGGAGGAATTTTAAAGACAGCAGGTGGAATGTTGCTTCCGAAGTTGAAGAATTTTCTAACGAAAGGAATAATAAGGTTTATCACTATTCAACTAAGCTGAGCGGGTTAAAACCTAATACTAAC
>JANQLA010000170.1 GCA_028280855.1 Melioribacteraceae bacterium | reverse complement strand
AGAATCGAAGTAAGCTCAGCCGCAATGCGCTGTTTTGTTTTCTCTACCGACCCGAATACAAGCGAGCCACTTAGATCAACAAGCAGCATTACAGTCAGTTCGCGTTCTTCTTCAAACACTTTAATATAAGGATGACCGAACCTGGCTGTTACATTCCAATCTATCGAACGAATGTCGTCGCCTATTTGATATTCCCGCACCTCAGAGAACTCCATTCCACGACCCTTAAATACAGAATGGTACTCACCGGAAAAGACTTCGTTGACAATCCCGCGTGTGCGAATCTCAATTTGTTTGACTTGTTTTAATAACTCTTTTGTCAGCATTTGTATTTTCTTTAACAGGTAATTTTAATTGTCCTTTCATAATCTTAAGCCTAATCTTCATCTTAATCAGGAAGATCGTTGGTAATGTACAGATTAAGAAATAAGAGACCCATCTGCCGGACTAGCAGGTTAAGATTATTAAGGAACTTCAACAGTGTTCAAAATTCTTTGAATAATGTTTTCCGAAGTAATGTCTTCTGCTTCGGCTTCGTACGTAACTGCTATTCTATGTCGAAGAACATCCATGCAGATACTTCTTACGTCTTCGGGAATTACATAACCTCGTCGTTTAATAAACGCCATTGCACGCGCGCCCAATGCAAGGTTAATTGAAGCACGAGGTGATCCGCCGTAAGAAATTAAGTCGGCTAAATCTTCCAATCCAAATTCTTGCGGATTACGTGTGGCAAATACTATATCAAGAATATACTTTTCAATTTTTTCATCAACGTAAACATCCTGAACAAGTTTGCGTCCTTTCAAAATTGACTCGGGACTGATTACTTTTTTTATTTCAGGAAAGGTTCCGCCAACGTTCAATTTCATTATTTGTTGTTCTTCATCACGCGATGGATACGTGATTTTAACTTTGAGCATGAACCTGTCAACCTGCGCTTCAGGAAGAGGGTAAGTTCCTTCCTGCTCAATAGGGTTCTGTGTTGCGAGCACAAGAAAAGGTTCATCTAGTGGAAACGTATTTGCGCCAATAGTTACCTGGCGTTCCTGCATTGCTTCGAGTAATGCGGACTGCACTTTAGCAGGCGCACGGTTAATTTCATCTGCCAAAATAAAGTTTGAAAAGATTGGTCCTTTTTTAATACTGAAGTTGCCGTCTTTCTGATTGTAAATCATTGTACCTAATAAGTCAGCGGGCAGCAGATCCGGTGTAAACTGAATTCGCTGGAATTTAGCATGCATCGATTGAGCCAAAGACTTGATGGCAAGTGTTTTAGCCAAACCGGGAACTCCCTCGAGCAATACGTGACCATTTGCAAGAAGACCAATTACCAGCCGTTCAACCATTTCTTTTTGACCGACAATAGTCTTACCGATTTCACTAAACAGAACGTCAATAAATTCACTTTCCTGTTTTATCTTTTCGTTTAATTCGGTTATCTCCACACGAGACCTCTATATTTTTTTCTGATTTTTTCGATGGATTTAACAATGACAGGGTATGAATGTTTCCCTTACCTTGTTAAAATTTGTTAAATGTTCTGCAATTAGCAAAGAATCATAGTAAAAATTCAAGCCTGAAATTTATGAAATTTTTGGTGTAATTTGATAGGGAAAGTTTATCCCCGCTCCAATGGTGAGCAGGGATATCAATAATAACTAGATCTTTTCAAGTGCGGCTTTAAGAAGTCCGTTTACTTCGCTTGCTATGGATTCCAGGTTTTCGTTTTTAACAACAGACATGGCTTCCATTGGATTCATTATTGCAACTTCAACTTTCCCGTCTTCCAGTTCCTGTACTATAACATTGCAGGGAAGCAAGACGCCGATTTTGTCTTCAACACTTAATGCTTTGTGTGCAAAGTTAGGGTTGCAGGCGCCCAAAATTTTGTATTTTCTAAAATCCACATCTATCTTTTTTTTGAGAGTTTCTTTAACATCAATTTCCGTTAGAATCCCAAAGCCGACCTCTTTCATTTCGGCGGTTGCTTTTTCAATTGCTTCATCAAAAGTATAATCAACTGTTTTTGCAAAATAGTAACTCATTGTTTCCTCTTCATTTTTATAAGATATGATGACTAATTTTCAAATAAGATTCAGCCAAGCCAAAAACTAAGTTCCTCTATGGGATTAAGACTTCAAGGAACTTAGTTTTTACTGTCGTCTTCAAATAAAAAACTCTTCAAAAAATTTTCATCTTCCTGTGAATATAGTTCAACATATTTTTTATACGCTTGTAGATCTTTAAATTGATCAAGAACCAAGGAAGTATCCAAAAAAACATTTTTCCTTAAACCAATATAATCAGGGTAACTCGAATGAGTCCAATCTTCAGGTTTCTTTACCAATTTTGCTTTAACAGGATTTAAATGAATATATCTACTCAACCTGAGTATCGAGTTGTTATCTGGAACCAGTTTCGCTTTATAAGGTCCAGTAAAGAGATGACCATCCATATCATAAGCATTATTCACAGCTCTCGCATATCCTGTCCCGATTTTCTGCATAGCCTTTTCTAATTCATCTTTTTTATTTGGTGTTACTAAAAGATGATAATGATTAGGCATAAGACAATAAGCAAGGGGGATAACTTTATCTTTAAACGCCTTGTAGAGCTTTTTTAAGAAATACGGATAATTCCGTTCTTCATAAAAAATTCTTTTGTGATTGTTTCCACGATTAAACACATGATAATAGTTGCCGGGTAAAATTGGAAATTCTCGATAAGTCATAATAATAATTTACAAGTGTCCAAAAGTACAATCAACAGAATTTGCATAATCGATATAGATATAATTACCAATACTTAGATCTCAAGTCTCAAATTCAATCAATTCCCTGAAGCTAATATTTGATTTTTAGAAATTAATTATTACCGTTTATCTGATATTCGTTTGTCGGTGGACGGACTGTTATTAACCGGTGTATTAGCATGTACTATCTCGTATAGAGCAGAGTAATCAAGCTCCCCCAAACCGCTTTCCACTCCTTGCTCCAAAACTTTTTGAATGCCGGTGAGAGTTTCAATGTTTATGCTCTTTCGTCCAAATGCATCCAGAATGAGATTCAAATCCTTTAGTAGATGTTTCAAAGGAAAATTAGGATTATCGTACTTGCGATTTTGGTAGTTGTTAAATTTCTTGTCAAACGTAGTTGCGTTTAATGAGCTGCCTCTTACAATATCCATAAACTTTTCAACTTCAAGTCCGCTTGCACGAACATATCCAAGGCTCATGGAGAATACAGTCGTAAGTCCAACGATTAACTGGTTTAGCGCTAGTTTCATTGCCGCAGCGTCCCCGACTTTTCCGATGTGTTCTATCTTTTTAGCAAAGGATTTAAAAATTTTGTTCAATCTTTTCAGCTTCTGTTGTGATCCGCCAAATAATACTATAAGTGATTTTTCTTTGATCTGCGGAATACTGCCGAGCACAGGAGCTTCAACATAATCAACATCGTAAGCGCGCAGCTGTTCAAACAAATTAATACTTTCATCGGGAGCTATTGTACTCATCTGAACTATTTGTTTACCTTCCAGCGAGCGTAAATCAATTTGATCCATCAAGCTTTTTATAGCATTGAAATCCGATAACATTAACAAAATTATTTTACTAAGCGAACATGCTTCTTTAAAGGTCTCACAAACAACTGCACCTTTATCTGAAAGAGAAACTGCTTTGTCGCTCGTTCTGTTATAAACAACTAATTCATATCCGGCTTCAAGAAGTTTCTCAGCCATTGGGTATCCCATATACCCTGTTCCAATTAAACCGACTTTCATCCGTTCTTCCGTTTCAACATTTCCACAAGATTAAGTTCTACCTCCTCTTCCGAATAAAATGGCTCGCCATAATCCTTGCCAATCTGGAAACCGTAAAAACCGGAGCGCGATTCAAGGTAGCGTGTAAACTTAGGATCACTAATAAAAGTATTAGGCTCTTTGCTCCTGGGGTTATAAAATTGAGTTTTGTATGCGAAAACCGACTTCATTTTTTTATCAAAGTAATTACTGATATCCACAATAAACTTGGGCTCAAACTTGAAGGCTTGCATGTAATAATAAAGCTTTACGGGTCGATGCGGTTCCTGTTGCTCATTTTCATCGGATGTATCATACTTGCCAACTCCTGAGTGAAATACCGCAGTCTTCACAAGATTGCTTGCAGCAATATGATCGGGATGCCTGTCGTTTTTATATGGAGCAAAAACAAGCTTCGGCTTATATTTGCGTATCTGCCAGATCACCATTTTTATGTATTCGTCAACTACTTCAAGGCGACCGTCTGGAAGTTCAAGATTATCACGTAATTTCAACCCTAGAATTTTCGATGCACGTTTCGCTTCTTTCTTTCGTGTATTAACATCCCCTCGCGTACTCATTTCACCGCGTGTTAAATCAACTACGCCAACCTTAAAACCGTTATCCGCTAGCAGAGCGATAGTTCCACCCATTCCGATTTCAGCATCGTCGGGATGAGCTCCGAAAACCAATATATCTAAATTCATATTTTATTACTCCTTATAAACAGGGAAACAAAATTAAAAATATTTACCGAAAGCGCAAACCGCAGCTAAATCAACTATAGGTTGTAAATTGCTTCCTATTCATTCTTTTTTCAAATCAGTATATTTCGATTCAACATTCATCAAACTGTATAATCGAAAATGAATTCAAAATATGAAGCGGTTATTGGACTTGAAGTTCATGTACAATTATTAACAGATACGAAAACTTTCTGCGGATGCCCGAACAAATTCGGCAACGATCCGAATACCAACGTTTGCCCCGTGTGCATGGGTCATCCGGGCGTACTTCCCGTATTGAACAAAAAAGTGGTTGAGTTTGCTATTTTACTTGGCTTGGCAACCAACTGTAAAATAAACGAAAAATCAATCTTCGCGCGAAAGAATTATTTCTATCCCGACTTACCCAAAGGCTGGCAAACATCACAATTCGAACTCCCGATTTGCGAGCACGGCTACCTCGATGTAACCAAAGCCGACGGAACAACAAAGCGTCTAGGTATAACACGCATACACATGGAAGAAGACGCCGGCAAACTGATACACGATCAGGGACCGAGTTCACTTGTTGACTTGAATAGATGCGGCACGCCGCTTCTTGAAATTGTTAGCGAACCGGATATGCGAGACGCGGAAGATGCGTACTCGTACCTTACGCAGCTTAAGCAAATTGTAACTTACCTTGGAGTTTGCGACGGCAACATGGAAGAAGGTTCATTAAGATGCGATGCCAACGTATCGATCAGGTTGAAAGGCGAAACCGAACTTGGTACCAAAACCGAAGTTAAAAACATGAACTCTTTTAAGAATGTGCAGAAAGCGATTGATGTTGAGATTGAGCGGCAGATTGATATTGTAGAAGACGACGGAAAAATTGTTCAGCAAACTCTTTTATGGGATGCCGATCTTAACGAAGTGAAACCGATGAGAAGCAAAGAAGAATCGCATGACTATCGATACTTCCCCGAACCTGATTTAATGCCCGTTGTAGTTGATGAAAAATGGAAAGCACAAATTGCAGATACTATGCCGGAGCTTCCTATCGCTCGCAAGAATCGTTTCATTGATGAATATAATCTTCCTGTGCAGGATGCAGAGCTGCTTACTTCCGAAAGAGAACTTGCCGATTATTATGAAACCATTCTACATGACACAAAAGATTACAAATCCGCAAGTAACTGGGTTATGGGTGACATTTTAAAAGAAATTAATGAACGAAAAATTTCCCCGGTTGATTTCCCGGTCTCACCCGCAAACATCGCTAAGTTAATAAACCTTATAAACGACGGGACAATTAGCAGTAAAATAGCGAAAGAAATTTTCCCCGATATGCTTGAAGGCGATAAAGATCCGAAAAAAATTGTGGAAACTAAAGGATTAGTGCAGATTAGCGATACTTCCCTTTTGGAAGAAGTAATCGGAAATATTATTGACAATAATCCTGCTCAGGTTAAGCAATACCTCGAAGGTAAGGACAAAGTTATCGGTTTCTTTGTAGGACAAGTAATGAAAGAAACGAAAGGCAAAGCTAATCCGGGCGTAGTAAACAAAATGCTGAAAGAGAAGCTGGATGAGTTGAAGTAATTTTTAACCACTAAGGACACTAGAAAGAAGAAACGACATTCGTAAAGTCTATATTTATGAATTTCTTGGTATACCCTGTGAACCCTTATGCTCAAGCCGATTAAGTTTATCTAAATAATTCTGAATGCGATCCCGTTCTTTCAATATATAGTACTTCACTTGTTTTCCGGTAAATAAGAAGCCAATCAGGTTCAATGTGGCAATCTCTAAATCCTTTCCACTCACCGGAAAGTTTATGATCTTTATATTTCTTTTCCAAAGGTTGATTGCGTAAGAGTTTCTCTATAATATTTTTTAATTTGGTAATGTCTTTACCCTGACTTACAAGTTTCTTGTAATCTTTCTTAAACTGATTAGAATAATCTACTATCAACTATTGAGTTCCTCAAATAACTCTTCAACACTTGAAACCCTATTTCGCTCTTCTCCTTTCATAGATTTGCGTAAAGTTTCCGCCGTTAATTTGTTAGGAATTTTAACTTCGAAAGGAATACCTTTTTGTAAAGAAACCTGCGTCAAAAAAATAGAGATTGCTTCCGACATGGAAATGTTTAGTTTTTTGAGAATTTTTTGAGCCTTTTCCTTAACACTAGGATCAATTCGAGCTTGTATGGTTGCTGTTTTATTCATTTTCTATCCCTATTCATGTATGGACAATCACAATACATAATAAAAGAAAATAATCAAATCCGCAATCGAAAATTGCACATATCATATAAATTTATCTGCACAAAACTCCCAACAATCTATCTCACTCGAATCAGAATGTGCCTTAATACGTCTAGTGGCAGTATTCACAACACTGGAGAAGTTCATAATGTATTGACTGATACGTTTTCTCTTGGAAATATTTTTAATCGCTTGATAATTTTTCCTTCACGCCTTCCACCCTTCGTGGCAGAATAACATTACGACTAACAAATCTTACACAATATTGTAGATTTAATAGCACGCATTGTTTCATGAAATTGACTAAAACTATAATTTTTACTTGATTTAGTCCCTTATCAGCTCTATTTTCGTTTCCTAATTATGACAAAATTTAGGACAATAAATGAACAATTTATCAATATCAAATGATATAATTCCTGTTGGCGAGTTTAAAGCTGGTTTAGCCAAATATCTAAATGAAATAAACTCTGTTCGGAAACAATTAATAATTACGCAAAATGGAAAACCCGCAGGTGTATTAATCTCTCCTGAAGAATTTGATAAAATGAATTACACTAATAAATTTATTGAATCAGTTTTACAAGGTTTATCCGATTCGGAAAACGGAAAAACTCAAACGACCTCACAGGTGAAGAAAATTCTGGAACAAAGAAGATCAAACCGCAAAAAATGAAAATAGTTTGGACTGAACGAGCTATTAATGATCTCGAAGGAATAGAAATTTTTATTGCTTCCGATAATCCAGAAATGGCTACAAAATTTGTCGAGGAAATTCTAGAGTCGGCTTCTATCATCTCGGATAATCCTCAGATTGGGAGAATTGTTCCGGAACTTTCTCAAGAATCATTAAGGGAATTGATTCATAAAAATTACCGCATAGTATATTTGCTTAGGAAAAAATCTATAGATATACTAACTGTATTTGAAAGGCATAAGCTATTTCCTGAATCGATTATGTAAAGTTATAATCCCATTCGCGCCTTCCAGCCTTGTATGTTAAAAGAGCAAAAAATATTTGCCACCAAGCCTCCAAGACGCAAAGGAAATTATACTTAGAAACTAAGAATTTTATTTTAATTAATATTGCCCTTCTTCCTGCCTTTGAGCCTTCGTGGCGGAATAAGATTACGGCAAATAAATCCCGCCTAATATAGTAGATTTGCCAGCTCCAGTAGTACGCGGAATATTCGAAGTATTACCGCTAATCGTTTCATTGGCAAGTACGGCAAAGCAAATAGCTTCTTTAGCATCGGATGAAACACCGATCTCGTCAATCACTTTCACTTGAACATCACTACCAAAATAATCAGCCAGGCATTTATACAGATAATTATTCTTTGCTCCCCCGCCGCTAATGATAAGCTCGTCAATCTTCGTTTCCGACTCTATAAACTTCTCGTAATTACGATGAACTGCATAAGCTGTAAAGTTTGTAATTGTGTTCAGCCAATCTTCTTTGCTTATGTTAGCGAACTCATCCAACAGTTCTTTTAAGAATACTTCACCGTAATATTCGCGTCCTGTTGACTTCGGGGGGTCGGCTTCAATAAAAGAATCCCTTACAACCAGCGCGTTAAACAAATCCTGGTTGAATGTTCCGCTGGCAGCTATACTCCCCTGCTCATCGAACTCCTTGTCGTAAAACCGTTTCATTAAAAAGTCAATCATCATATTGCCGGGGCCGGTATCGAAGGCCAGTACATCGTCTTGTGTTCCATCGCTGCCAAGAAAGGTGATGTTCGATATTCCGCCAATGTTCAGCAAAGCACGGTTTATATCGTTCGAATGAAAAAGCAGGTAATCAAAATACGGAACAAGCGGAGCGCCCTGTCCGCCAAGAGCAACATCGCCCGATCGAAAATTGCCAACTGTAATAACACTCGTCAATTTCGAAAGCACGGAAGGATCGCCAATTTGCAGAGTAGAGCTAACCTTTTCATCAAACAATTGAGCTTGATTGGGAAGATGATGAATAGTCTGCCCGTGACTACCAATCAGATCAACATCTTCCAATGGAATATTCACGGTTTCCAGCAAATGCCGGATAGCATAATAGTAATACTTTGGAAGAAGAAAATTGAGTTGAGATATTTCTTCAACGTTGCTGCTTTCACGAACTGAATTTTTTAGAACAACATCTTTCAGTCCGGCCGGGTAACTATATTCGATAAATCCGATTAAATCGATTTTTGTACTTGTACCGCTACCGGTTATTTCAACAAGAGCAGCGTCAACACCGTCAACCGATGTACCGCTCATTAGGCCAATAACTTTTTTCGTTTGCTTTTTTGAGATTTCAAATAGATTCTTCATAAGAACACTTTTCCCGAATTTTCAATAATCAAAATAAACTATTCTAACAACGAATCTCAACCTAGCAAAAATTTGATTATTTTTTCATACAAACCAGATCGTAATTCGTAGTGTAATAGTTGGAGTTCGTTGAAATAATTCCGCTTCCTTTGACAAGGATGATATAATTGCATCCAAAAAAAAGGAACTATAATGGATACATTCAAGAAAAGATTACACTTTGTTTTAACAATGATTCTGTTTTGTAATATCTCTGCACAAACAATTACCCTTGAACAATTTATTGAGCAAGTAAAAAAGCATAATCATGATTTATTATTGATCAACAAAGAAGTAGAATCTGCCGAAAAACAAATTGATCAGGCGTGGACTTCATACTTACCTCAGATCTTTGGTTCAGCTAGAGGCGAATATTTTTTAAAGAAACCAAGTCCGGGTAATAATGAAAGAAACTTTCTGGGCAGCGTTCAGCTTGATCAAAGTATATTAAATATATCTAATATAAAATCGATACGGTCAGCTAATCTATTTGCGA
>JANQLA010000144.1 GCA_028280855.1 Melioribacteraceae bacterium | reverse complement strand
GCAATACCTACATGCGCAGCAATTGTATTGAGTAATCTCATATCGTCTTCATCAAACAAATTTTCCTTTTCTGTGCTTTGCACACTTAGCACTCCAATTATTTCATCTCCAACCGGAATCGGCACGCCAAGGTAAGATGAAGAAGGTGTTCCGATTATTTTTTCTTCCCTCTCATCGATTTTCCTGTTTATCAGAAGCGGCTCTTTTTTCAAAATTATTTTTGATGTTAATCCTTCGCCTAATTTAAGCGGAGGATATTCATCCCCATAACCATAAGGAAACTCAATCATATTAATGTTTTCATTGAGCAAAGCAAGGTAAACAATGTTGGCATTAAACAAATCGCGAACTTTATCGCCAACTAGATTTATTAGTTTATCAATTTCAAGATGAGCAACTATTGCCTGACTAATACTGTTAACCGTGCTCAATTCGGCAGTTCTTTTTTTGCTCTCTTCAAGCAGGCGGAGAGTTTCATTAAATAATCTTGCGTTCTCTATAGCAACACTCATACTGTTAACAAGGGTAGTTACAAGGCGCACATCGGAATCATCGAAAGCATTCTCTTTGTCGACATTTTGAAGACTGATCGAACCGCGAACAACATCATTTATTATTACAGGAACAAAAACCGCTGATTTAGGCGGCTGGCCTTTAGTTACACCTTTGCCACCATATTTTTGCGCTGTCTCTACATAATTTTTTAGAATTTCCAACGGCTTCTTTGTTTCGATTAAAATTTTATTAGCCCAGTTGAACGGACGTGGTTTTACTTCCAACCTTTCACCTTTTTCAATCGCGTATTCCCAATTTTCCACTTTATTATCATGATCGAACGAGCGTATGACTAATGTTTGAGAATCCGGGAACAAGGAACACAATCGTTCACCAACAAGTTCGTATATATTATGTAAGTCGAGCTCTTTTGCTAATCCTTCCTGTACACTATTAATGACCGAAAGCTCAGCCGAACGGTGCTCTGTTTCATGCAATAAACGATTGGTTTTATCAAATAGTCTTGCGTTCTCCAATGCAACACTCATACTGTTGGTTAACGTAGAAAGTAAACGAACATCAGATTCGCTAAATGCATTATGACGATCTATGTTTTGAAGAGAAATGTATCCATTAACCGTATCACCCAGGATAAGAGGCACAAAAAGAAGTGATTTAGGTTTATCGGTTCCTTTATAAGTTTTCATTCCATACTTCTTTTCAGCCTCTTCAGTATTATCGTTAATAACTATATGTTCCTTATGTTGAATCAGGTATTCTCTTACTTTATCATATTTCCTGGGTTGAGCGTAGATTCGTTCATCTTTTTCAATTACATAATTAAAAATTTCTTCGTTTTTATCGTGATCAAAACTTGCGATTATAACAACTTGTGAATCAAAAATATCTCTTATTTTATCACCGACAAGTTCAAAGATTGATTGAAGTTCTATATTCTCAACCAACCCCTCCTGCACACTATTTATTACTGTCAACTCGGCTGAACGCTGTTCGGTTTCTTTCAATAAACGATTCGTCTCGTCAAATAACCTTGCATTCTCAAGCGCTACGCTCATACTGTTAGCAAGAGTAGTAAGCAGCCTTATATCAGTTTCGTCAAAAGCATCTTCTTTTTCATAATTTTCGATTATAAATAATCCCCTGGATTCATTACCCGAAACAAGCGGAACAGCTATCATCGATTTGCTTCTGTCTGTGCCCGGTATTACCGTAACGCCTTCGATCCCAAGCGCTTTGATTGATTCTTCATCATTCTTCTTTAGCAGTAGCAACTTTTTACTTTTAAGTATATGCCGGGAAATTCCGCCCGGCTCCATCGGTTCTATCTCAAGTTTATTTCCATGTTCGTATTCATAAGGAAAATGGACTAGATCATTTTCCTTATCGTAAATTCTAATGCCAATATCCTGGTAGTTAAGCACTTCCCGAAGTTTATCTCCAACAAGTTTTATAACACCGTTGAAGTCCATTTCTTTTACCATTCCTTCCTGGATAGTATTAAGAATGGAAAGTTCAGTGTTACGCTGCTGCGATTCATCAAGCAGTCTATTTGTTTCATTAAAAAGTCGGGCGTTTTCCAGCGCCACGCTCATACTGTTTGACACGGTAGTTAACAATCTAATTTCAGAGTCGGTAAATGCGTTTTCTTTTTCGTAATCCTCAATCAGTATAAGTCCCTTTGCTTCATTCCCAAGCATAATCGGAACCATTACCAATGACTTACTTCGGTCGGTGCCGGGAATTGTCATTTGACCGCTAATGCCATACTTCTGTGCTTCTTCATCTGTGTTCTCCTTTAGGTAAAGCATTTTACCATTTGCCAACACATACTTTGAAGAAGGTGTCGGTTTCATTGATTCTATATTCAGCTTTTCTCCATGCTCATACTCGTAGGGGAAGTGCAGAGTGTCCGTCTCTTTATCGTATAGTCTGATTCCAAGGTCCTGGAAGCCGAGCGCTTCTCTAAATTTATCGCCCACAAGGTTTATAATGGATTCAAAATCCATCTCCATTACCAGGCCTTCCTGTATTGCATTCAATATTGAAAGTTCAACATTGCGCTGCTGAGTTTCGTTTAACAAGCGTTTAGTTTCCCCGAACAAGCGAGCGTTTTCGAGAGCGACGCCCATATTTGAAGCAAGTGTCATGAGTAAGCGAACGTCTTTATCAGAATAAAGATTTTTCGTTTTGATATCCTGAACAGTAATAACACCGGTAACGTCGGAACCCATAAGGATTGGAACACCCATAAATGATTCCGGTAACTCCCCTGCAACCACCTGGCTTCCACTATGTTCTACAAGTTCCTTTGCAGTTCCGAATTTTAACGGTTTCCTGGATTGGATAATTTCCTTTCTGTCTGAATCAATAGGATGGGGTTTGTCGAACGAGTATCTTTTCTCACCCTCAACCGCATAGTGATGGAATATTTCATCGGTTTCTTTTTCATAGGTAGAGATACTCACTACTTCTGCATTAAACACTTCGCGAATTTTATCGCCTACCAAATCAATTATTGCTTGAAAGTCTAGCTGCTTTGCTAAGCCATCTCCAACACTGTTTATTATTCCAAGTTCGATCGCTTGTTGTTTTGTTTCATCAAGGAGTTTAGTTGTTTCATCGAACAGTCTTGCGTTCTCCAATGCAACGCTCATGCTGTTGGTTAAAGTCGTAAGAAGTCTTACATCGGATTCGCTAAAAGCGTTTTCACGGTCAATATTCTGAAGCGAAATATATCCGTTTACATTTCCGCCAACAACCATAGGAACAAACAAAAGTGATTTAGGACTCTCGGTACCCGATACTACTTTCATTCCGTACTTCTTTGCAGCTTCGGGGTAATTATTATTTATCAAAATAAGCTTTTTTGTTTCTATTAATTCTTCTCTTACCTTATCAAATTTTCTCGAAGCCGGGTGATATCGCTCTCCTTTTTCAATTACAAAATTAAAATGTTCGGTTTTGTCGGAATGATTGAATGTTGCGACGGCAACAACTTGGGTATCGAATATCTCCCTTATCTGCTCGCCAACTAAATTATAAATCGCCTGCAAATCCATTTGTTTAACAAGACCTTCCTGGACGCTGTTTATTACGCCTAGCTCGGTGTTACGCTGTTCAGATTCTGCAAGTAGTTTTTTTGTCTGATCAAACAGACTAGCGTTTTCAAGCGCAACGCTCATACTGTTTGCAAGAGTTGTTAGCAAACGAACTTCAGATTCCCCAAACGCGTTTTCCCTGTCAACATTTTGCAAGCTGACGTAACCTTTTACATCATCGCCAATCATCATCGGAACCCAAATTGCGGATTTGGGCATTTCAGTGCCCTCAGCAGCCTTTGGTTTTTTCTCACCAAGCTTTTCAGCTTCGTCGAGTAAATTTTCGTTAATTAATAATGTTTTCTTTGTTTTGATGATGTGTTTATCAATGGAATTAAAATTTCGCGGCTCATCGTAAAACCGCTCGCCTTTTTCGATGTCATATTTAAAATGACACAATTCATTTTCATAATCATAGCTTCCAATCGAAACAACCTGTGCATCGAATATTCCGCGTATTTTCTCGCCTACTAAATCATAGATTCCCTGTATTTCCATCTTGGCTACTAAGCCTTCCTGAACGCTGTTAATCACCGAAAGCTCTGTGTTGCGAAGTTCGGTCTCGGATAGCAACTGTTGGGATTGTTCATATAAATGCGCGTTGTGCAGAGCCACACCAATTTTAGAAGAAAGCATAGAAAGAAATCTTGTATTCTCCTCGTTGTATACATTCTTCTTATAACTTTGAATACTTACCACGCCGAAAACATCATCGCCGAATTTTATCGGTACTCCGAGATAAGACTCAGTGTCATCCGCTTCGCCCAATTCATCATCGTAAATAGCTCCTGCTTCTATCTGCTCATTTAGAGTACCAAGCAAAAGCGGTTGCGCGGAATTAATAACCACAGATGTTAAACCTTCTCCGAGTTTGAACTCTTCGATTTTTTGGTAACCGTTGTAGTAAGAGTAAGGAACGGATATAATATTTGTCTTCTTGTCTAGTAGTAGTATCTCCGTGACCTCTGTATCGAAAATTTCGCGGATTTTATCTCCGACGATTCCTGTAACGGTTTCAACATCAAGCTGTTTCGACATTGCTTCGCCAACACTGTTAATTATTGCAAGTTCGGCATCTTTATTAGCAAGCTGCTCTTTGAGTAGTTTTATTTCGCTATTACTTATTTTGGTTGTGGATTCGTTCATTCGTGTCCCAGTAGTTTGGATTATCTTAATTAAGTTTTGGAGTCGCCATTGTAAGCTTTAATTTTAATGTCGCCTTTTCAATCCCATATTAGCTTTTATCTGTTAGTACCTTCTCTTTAAGTTGCCCAAAATCCAGCGGCTTCGTCATGTATTCATCGCATCCATATTCGATTGCTTGTTTGTGATTTTCTTCGTCTCCGTAGGCCGTAATCATAGCTACACGAAGTTCAGGGTGATTCTCTTTTATCCATTTAAGTAATTCCAGACCGTTCATTCCAGGCATATTTATGTCTGAGAGAATCTGGTTTAAGTCGTCCGATCCATTCGATTGAATATAATCTTTAGCCTCCTCGCCCGAAAACGCAAACAGAAATGCGAGCTTCCCTTTTTTTATTTCTTTGCGAAATTTTTGCTCGAATAGCATTTTTATATCTTTCTCGTCGTCTACTACCATTACTTTCATAGATAAGTCTTCCTTTTAGATGAATTGTAAATTTACTTTTCTAAGGAACATGAATTTGTTACGATACACTTATTTTATTGTTTACAGCTTAAAGTTGATGAGCCATGGGCGTCTGTACTATTCTGATAATGATATTGATTTCTTAAAAATCGACGAATTAAAAATTTGAATAAAATTAGGAGACACTTTGTCTTAAATTTCATTAAAATTATTCCTTCCCCCCGGAAACTATGTGTTGCTTTCTAAACTCTAGAATTTTGAAGATGCTTCTTCTAAGGTATCCGCTTTTTCCGCGAAGTGAAATAATCCCATTATTGTAAAAGTTTTTTCTATTGTTGAATCAAGGTTGGCAAAAACAAGCTTACCGTTGGTTTCATTAAGCTTTTCAATAATTTCTATTAGGTATGAAATACCGATTGAATTTACAACTTTTGAATCGGCCAAATCCAGAATTAGATTGTGCGCTCCATTGGAGCGGAGGTTGTTGAATTCACTAACAATTCGTTCGCCGCCGATATTATTTATGTAACCGTTCGTTTTTATTATGCCGATCTTGTTATCAAGGCTTGATTCCAGGTTAAACGAAGTTATCATATCATAGCCTCTCTTAAACTAAATTTTTTATTATAGTAATCTTTGTTCCGGTTGGTCCGGTTTCTATTATAAAATCATCAGACATCGATTTCATTAGCTTCAGTCCCCATCCTCTTTTTCTATCTGCGTGAAGCTTATTCTCAATAACAGGGTCTTCAATGCTATCGGGCTTAAATCCTTTACCGTAATCTGTAACGAGAATTATAAGCTTTTCTTTCGTCATCGTAAACTTTACTTCAACATTCGGGCTTTGATCGCCCGAGTGCTCCATGCCGTTTATAATTGCTTCGGTGACAATTATTTTCGCTTCACCAATTTTATCGTCGGAAATGCCCAGGTGGCGACTCATTAGTTCAAGTCCCTCAAGTGCAACCAGCTCAATATCCGGTACCTTCGGAAGCTTTATTTCAAGAATCATATTTGAATCCATTGAAACCCTTATGTTACCTTAGGATTAAATAAAAGAGGATTTGATATCGGATTTGAAATAGAATATAGGGATTTTATGAATTAAATCAACAGGGAATTTTTGTTTATCACTTTCATTTGCATAAAATCGATTTAGTATTATAAAATACTACAGGCTTACCCTGAGATGGAATCTATTAGAACACCCCAGGTACCAAGCAATTGAGTAATCAGTACTTTGGGAACTCCCCGAAGTGATTCATATAATTCTGTGAATCCTCCCCAAATGATTCGATATCTTGGTCATGCAGTTTGTATGTGCATCTTTCTCCTTCGATACCGCTAAATAGAATTTCGTATACTTGCTGGTTCTCGTCGGTCATCAATACTTTTACAAGGTTTTCGTTAAATTCAAGAGCTGCAAGATTAGCATGACAAATCGGGCAGAAAAAATCGTTTCTTTCTCCTTCAGACAATTTGAAAGAGGAATGTGTTTTCGTCTTGTAATTCCCTATCTCGGGACTAAGGCTAATTAGTCCGCGTTTTGCTTCATGATTTCTAACAGACAACAGAATGTCATTATCAATATTAAGCTTTCCTTTACAATAAGGGCAAATAAAATCTTTTGCCATGGTAATCCTCACTAAATACTAAAAATTGTTTTATAAAATATAACTCTTCGATATTTTTAATACACCAAATTATTTTCGTCTTTTGAATTCAATTTAACGGAGAAGATATGCAGCAAAATCAAAACGCCTTAATAGTTGCCAAAGATTTTATTGAAGAAATGTCAAAGCAGTTTATGAATGAAAGTGTTGAAAATGAAAAGGACTCATTCATAAAAGCAGGTTTATTTGTACTGTATACTTGGGCATTTATAAATAATAAAG
>JANQLA010000001.1 GCA_028280855.1 Melioribacteraceae bacterium | reverse complement strand
AAGTCGGATTGTTCACGGAATATCATTTGTCATTTGAGAAACTAAGATTGGTATTTTCGGGAAGAGTAGAATACAATACATCAGATATATCGGACGCAGCTCAGGAGTTCTCAAATGTTTATTCGAAAACTGAAAATTCTCAGGTTAATCCGAGTGTTAGTTTTGGTGGATTATACAATTTAAACGAGAATATAACATTTGGAATATGGCTGGGCAGAGCGCAGAGAAGCGGAAGTCTTACGGAGCGATTTATAAACTACTTTCCCGTTGGGCAGGATCCTTACGAGTTGTTGGGTAATCCTCAAATCGATCCCGAAGTTATCAATCAGATTGATCTAACTTTCGAGTGGAAGACAAACGCTTCGCTGGTTAGTGTTGATCTATTTACCGCTTACATGCAGGACTTTATTTCTTCGGTGATTGATACATCGCTGAAAAAACGATTACCGAACTCTGCCGGTGTAAGGAAGTTTGTTAATCTGGACAAAGCTATTAAAACAGGATTCGAGTTCAGCTGGAATCAAAAATGGATTTATGGATTGCATCACAGCTTAAGTTTAGCTTATACATATGGCGAAGACCTCGATCGTGATGAACCTTTGCCCGAAATAGCGCCATTAGATATAAGGCTAAATTTAATGGGACTTTATTTCGAAAACAGGTTCAAGCCGGAACTTACAATTCGTCATGCATTGGAGCAATCCCGAGTATCCAATGAATACGGTGAAAAGGTAACTCCAAATTTTACCGTTATTGATTTGAAGTTATCGTACAAAATTATTCCAAAGCTTGGGCTTACACTTGGCATAAACAACATATTAGATGAAACCTTTTACGAGCATTTAAGCCGGGCGGTTAGAGGTACTCCCAATCCAATTTATGCCCAGGGGAGAAATATATTTGTTTCGCTTAGTTTGGATATGATGTAAGGAATGGATTTAATGGCCGGCGCTATTTACTAGTGTCGGCCTATTTTATAGGAGTAATAGGGATGTGAATATTTGTTCTAAAAATTCCAACCGGCTCCTTATTAGGATCTTTAAAGTATTGCTCATAACACGGAGCATCTAAGGGTAAGTAACCGCTTTGCGGCATCCACTTACCATAAACCCAATTATATGTTCGTTCAGATTCTTCAATTGTTCCTTCAAATTTGTAAACCGCATGAAGTCCGCCTTGAATCCTCATTTGTTGTATTTCTTCCGGGAAATTAACTTTTGGTTTTGCGGTTAGGCAAGCATAGTAACGACATTTATCGACGTCTGTAATGCTAGGATCATCCCATGGTATTCCATATTTATGAACGTTACAATCAAGGTATTCATTTGATTCAGCCCATTGCAGAAGATTTTGCCATGTTGCTTTTATTTCTTCCATAATGTAACCTTTTAAACATGGCATGTAGATCACTTCTATTGTATCAATATTTTTAATTTGTAAATTCTTCAACAACCTTTTAATGCAATCATCTTTTGATTCGTGTTCTACAGAATCGGGACTTACTTCCCCATTCTTTAGTGAAGTAATAAGATTGCCAGCCGTATTGAAGAGCCTGTTTTCCTTTTTCCGAAACTTAAATTCACTTGGTGTTAATCCGAAGTGTTTTTTGAATGCGCGGGTAAATGAAACCGGCGAAGAGAATCCGCTTTTGTATGCTACTTCCGAGATTTTCGCATCTGGTAAATAAACCAATCCGCCTGCGGCTTTCTCAACACGCAACCTGTTTACGTAGTCAATAGGGGTTTCATTCATAATTGAACTGAATATCCTGTGAAAATGATACTGCGAGAAACAAGCCTCTCGCGCAAGAGTGGTTAGGTCGAGTTCATTTACTAAGTTCTCCTCGATAAAATGAACAACCTTTTCAATTCGATTCACGTATTCTTGCTTTGAAGTTTTCATAATGCAAGATTACGAAAAAAGTTCTATGTATAATAATGAGCAAAGAATTTTAAATATTGATCAACTACCCTCTGGCGCAAAATGAATCCTCTAGTAGTGACAGCAAAATTTGCTCTTACTACTGCTTTATTAATTATTTCCTAAGTGCAGCTTTAGTAAATTTGTGAGCCGGAATGCTTACATCGAAATCGATCTTCTCAATATGGTATTCAGTTCCTTTTCCTTTTGATAAAACATCTTTAAATGTCATTTTCCTGGGATACCATCTATCACCAATTTTAAATGTTTCGTCAATCTGAATTCGCTTGAGCAGCTTTCCGCTTTTAGCGTATAGCTCGGTAACTATCGGTAGCCAAATATCTTCATCAACCCATATTTTCCTTGCGTAGTATGTTACCTCGTCATTAACGGCCGTAAGTTCCAAGACATAGCATTGCTTCGTATCAACAGTATCTTTACCAACAATTTTCACATCATAGTCCTCAACAAGTTCGCTGTTGTCCGTCATATCTTCATAACTAAGATCCGAACCCATTACGGATTGCTTAAGTAAATGTCCTGAAATAGTAATTATCCTGTCCGTCGGTTCGGGTATGTAATTCCAGATATTATCGTCAAGTCGTAACATCTTTTTACCTCTTTCACGAGGTGGATTCAAATATTCAACAAATGCTTTGTCGGTTCCATCTACCCAGGATTTTGATTCAATTGTTCTTGTACCGGTGCGGGCATGAATAACCATCTTTGCATTTGTAACAGCCTGCTGCAAAACCATGTTGTTATCAATCTTTTTCAATATATCTTTACCTGTTATTCCCTGCGCATATAGAGGCGAGATACTTATTATAAACAGATTAATACATTTCATTAAACTTATCATACTTCCAATTCCTTAAATAATGTAGCGGTTTGTCTTCTGAATATTCCAATTCCTGAAATTGCAGTGCCGAACAACATTGCCAGTACCCCGGGAATAAAGCCGATGTAATAACTTCCTGCAGTAACCTTTGCCCGTATAACATCGTTGACCATAAGTGTCGAGTTTTTGAAAGTAGAAGAAATGTCAATTCCATATTCCTGGAAATAAAACGATACTGCAACGCCAATCATAGAGCCGATAAAAGAACCAACCAGGCCGATAAGAACGGATTCAACTAACATCGACTTATAAATGTGTCCCTTCGTTTCCCCCATTGCAAGTCTTACTCCAACTTCGCCGTAGCGCCTTATTCCCGACATAAGCCCGGTATTCCAAAGAACAATCGACATGGCAAAAACGAAAATAGAAACAATTATTCCGCCTGCGGATTTGGCATAGATTAAATAATCGCCAAGTCCCTCCTGATCGAGTAAAGTTACCATTAAAGGTGAAAACTCGTCACCGGCATCAGAATGATTCTTGTTAAATATCTCTTTATTACTTGTAGCAAGTTCTTCATTAAACATACCGTTCTTAAGAAAGCCCAAAATTTCTCCTGCAGCGTTTTCCATATCCATCGCGTATTGAACATCGCCGATATCAGCTATTAAAGCTCCTCTATCAAGGGCAGTCATCCCAAATTGAACAGTACCGCTTACAACGAAATTATGGATTGCCATTCCGCCGTTTGCAGAAACACCGATCAGAGTAGCCACATCACCGATATTAATCTCAAGATTATCAGCAAGTACATCGCTAATAACTATTTCGTTACTTTGAGAAGGAAATTTACCTTTAACTAGAGCTTTGCTGATCTGTAATCTTTCATTTTCTTTTGAGAATTCACTTCTTAAATCAGCGGCAAAACCGATTATAGGAGCCTGCGCTCGGGTCTCGCCGGTTTCATCGGGAACGTCAATCATGCCGCCGAACTTAATTCGAGGCGTCCACTCGTATTCTTTGTGTTCGGCTCTGAGTGTTTCTAGCAATTTATCAACTTCCGTTAAACAAAGATCGTTTGGTATTTGCGAGGATATTTCGTTGTAGGCAATTGTTGTAACTTTCAAATGTCCGTTATTGAACCGGGCATTGCCTTCAATAACTTCATTAAATACACCAAGCATCCAGGAATATAGCCAAGTGGTCAGGACTACACCAACCGATACAATAATGATAGGAAACAAGCTTTTCTGCTTATCGCGAAGCAGGCCAAGAAATAAGAATTTTGTCATGACATTTTCCCCCTTAAAGCGTCGGTTGGATTTAACTTTGCAATTTTACGAGTAGGCAAAAAACTTACAATAACCACTGTTATAAATAGGATGAGGCTTGTGCTAAAAAACAGTCCTACTCCATAGACTGGGTATAGCGTTGTACTGAGAGATAAACCGGTCTGATCAACAGTATCAGGCATTCCAATGCCAACGCTTGCCGACCATATCAGTATGGGTATACCGTAAATTGCGCCTAAAACAATCGCAAGAAGACCATGCATTGTACCTTCGAGAGTAAATAACCGGATAACTCTGCCTCGCGTCATGCCAAGCGCCATCATTGTACCCATTTCCTTTCGTCTCCGGAATATTGCAAGCACCTGTGTATCAAAAATTGCAAGCAAAGCCATCCCCAATAATATTGCATACATTATATTTGAACCGACTGTTTTTCTATCCAAATAATCATAAAAGTCTTTTAGCAGGTAAGCATGATCTTTAAATTGCCAGGAAGGCGAACCTGCCGGAATAGTTTCTATTCCCTTTTGAAGGGTTATGATGGTAGCTTCATTTGATACCTCCATCATATCCTGAAGTTTAGCAAGCGGTATATAAAGTTGACCGTTGTCGATCGCCTGGACATTTGTATTAAAGATATTCACAATTTCAACATCAGCAGCATCGAAAGTTCCGTTTACATTGCGCCATCTTACCGTAACAATATCACCAATGGTCAAACCGGTATTTTTCGCCATACGCCCGCCGATTAAGGCAGGGATAAAACCGTTACCGTTTTCCTTAAGAGCAGATGACGGGAAATTCAAAATATTCTGCTCAGGATCAATACCATTTAATAAAGCTGATTGCACCCGTCCGTTAGGAAACATAGCGCATGAACGTATAAGCTTTGGCGTTGCTTTACCGGTATTAATCAAGTTCTGAAAATTACCAGGTATCTCTGCGTGCGAATCATCAAGGCTGAACGGATCAAACGGATCGTAGTTACTTTGCCAAAATTGTCCGCCGCCAATAGAATTATCAACCATATCTCCAATAACCTGCTTTGACATTCCGTCGTACATGCCGTCCGTCCATATAATTAACACAAAAGCAAAGGAGAGAATAAAAACATTCAGCCATGTTCTTAATCCGGCTTTTGTTACATTTTTGAAAGCTAAATTCCAGGTTAACATTGCTTCCCCCAATTTAATTTACGATGGTATCATCGACTATTTCACCATCGCTTAGTTTTATCTTCCTGCGTAAATAACTTATTACCTTTTCATCATGAGTAGAAAAAACAAATGTTGTTCCCAGTTCTTCGTTTAACGTCACCATTGTCTTCAGGATGTGGTGAGAATTTTGCGCGTCAAGATTGGCTGTCGGCTCATCAGCCAAAACTATCTTAGGTTGCTTTACAATAGCGCGTGCAATTGCAACGCGTTGAGATTCACCTCCGGAAAGTTGAGCAGGTTTCGATTTTGCTTTTTCACTTAAACCAACCCACTCCAAGGCTTTGTTAACCATGTCAACCCGCTTGGAACTTTCTATGTGTTGAAGCAGCAGAGGGAATTCCACGTTTTCAAAAACATTGTAAACCGGCAATAAATTATACGTTTGGAAAATAAACCCGAGGTACTGATTGCGCAGTTTTGCGGCTTCAACATGATTCATTTTTCCGATTTCACTACCTAATACCTTTGCATTACCATTAGTTGGAGCATCTAATGCTCCGATAATATTCAATAATGTCGTTTTACCTGATCCGCTTGGACCCACTATACCTGTAAACTCACATTGGTCTATACAAAGATCAACTTCGCGTAATGCTGTAAAAAAATTACCCCCTATTGGGTATTGCTTAGTTAATTTTTTAGTAACTATTAATTCGCTTGCAGTCATTTTATTTACCTGTAATTGGTGTCATTTAATGATTATAAATTACCGTTACCTGGAATCCGTATCCTTGAGCGGGCGCGCTGTTATTATTATTCAGAGTTGGAATATTACTTTCGGGGTAGTGGAATAAATTTAAGCTTATCAGAAAATCATCGTAAGCTCTTTGCCACTGGATAAACTTGTAAAGTTGCCTATTGTCCCATGTAAAAAACATCATTCCCATAAAGCTGTCCATAAGCGTATAAGGATAGTTTATCATAAGCGCTGATACGTTAACTTCGAAATCCGTTCCCAAAAACTCTTTAGAAGCGCTGCTATACATGTGTTCTCCTATCACGTGCAACCCGTTACCTACGTCGAATGTATAGTCGGTGCCTAACATCGCCATATTGTTCCATTCGAATGGTAACAGTTCAGAGTCATTTTTTTGGATAACCGATTCAAACCACAACCCTACTTGAATATCCCATCTGCCATCGAGCGAAACTTTCGATTCTCTGTATTCAAAAAGTGATGCATTTACCGTTCGTGTATGAAAGCTAAATGCTGATTCTCCCTCAAACACTGGGAATTGATATCTCCCTCCAAACTCCGGTTTCGTTTTTACCGAAGGAAGTATATCATAACCCTTTGTTTCTTTATTTCCGTAAAGCCCCCAAATCCAAATTTGCGAGTTATTCAAAAAGCTGTATTTGAAAGACAATGCGTAAACACCTTCTGTTAAGCCAAGCGGATCGCGAGGGTCAAGCCTGTCGAACCAACGAAGCGGACGAAGTA
Source organism: Melioribacteraceae bacterium (assembly GCA_028280855.1). Lineage (GTDB taxonomy): Bacteria > Bacteroidota > Ignavibacteria > Ignavibacteriales > Melioribacteraceae > PGYT01. Next base: position 12,910 of record JANQLA010000001.1, on the reverse strand, counting down.
TAAATGCCGGACCGAAATTTATTTTTTGAAGTCCTAATCGAGTTTCGCTTTGCGCAGTGGCTAACCGGATTTTGATTCTATATAGTTTTATATTTTCATTAGTTTCGTCGATGTCATAATTCAGAAAAGCATTTAGCGAAAACTCCGTGTCAATAAAAATTTCATCCGCTAGGTACTCCGTAGTAGTTAACTGGGGAATATAGCGCAGACCAATCAGTTTAGTCCATTCATTGCTTTGGTAAGCGCCTAACCCTAAAGACGAAAGTTGTCCTCTTAACTCAAGGTCTCCGGCATGGCTTGGACCGCAAGCGATTAAGATAATAAGAAAAATAATTATGTAATATGATTTTTTAGTTTTCATTGTTATCAGCGAAATCAGATTTCTCAGTTGTTTTCGGTGGGGGCATAATTCCGTAAAACATAAAATTGTTTATTTCCAGGGCGAAGTCTTTGATACTATCGTAACTTTCAAGCAGTTCACGATCCTGGGCCAGTTCCATAAGTTTGCTGATCGCTTTTAGAAAAAAGTCAGGTCGCATCGAAGCGCGAACTTCTCCTTTCTTCTGATGATCTTTAATAAAATCAGCAAACCTTTGCATGCTCTCCTGGTATTGTTCCGAGTATCTTTCCAAAAATTCGGGCACTAGTTCAGCATATTCCTTCATAAATTCCGGTCCAAGTTCTTTAGCGCTTTCCTCTTTTAGCTTCAATATCATTTGAACCTTTTCTGTAAAAGGAGCGTTCATGGCTTCTATTTCGTCGAACTTTTTCCAGCCCTCCTTGTATTTTATGTCCCAAATATGATTTACCAGATCCTGTTTATTTTTGAAGAACTTATAAAAGGTCATCTTGCTTATATTGGCAACCTTACAAATTTCTTCGACGGTGATCCTTTTCAGTCCATATTTCTGAAAAAGCGAGGCTCCTGTTTCAAGCAGTTGATTGTATTTGGGTGGATTATTGTTTTTCATAATAGTATTAAGTTAGTTTACGATTTTACAACTAATTTACAAAATTCGTCTGAAAAATAGATGAAAGTAAGTCAAATATCAAGGGTAAATTTACGAATCAATAAAAATATTACGCGTTTCGTAAAAATATTGTGTTTTCGTCGGTAGTAAAAAATTAATTTATAATAGTACAAGATGTCATAAGTAACACTTGTCAGAAAATCTTTGATAGGTTCCAACTTCTTTCTGCATTCAGCTCAAAGAAACGTACAATAATGACACTATAATTATTTACAGAAACTTATCAGAGCTCTGACTACTTTTGAATTGCTCACCACTTTTAGTAGTTTTGTGGCTTTATTCAACAAAATCAATGATGCACTATGAAACTTAGTAAGTCTTTTATCCCTACCCTCAAGGAAGTACCTGCTGATGCGGTTATTCCAAGTCACGTTTTGATGTTAAGAACCGGAATGGTTCGTATGCTCTCCGCAGGTATTTATTCATTTCTACCGCTCGGATACAGAGCAATTAAAAAAATAACCGAAATCATTCGTGAAGAAATGGATACAATTGGCGGACAGGAATTTCACTTACCAGCATTAAATCCAAAAGAAGTATGGGAAGAAACAAACAGGGTCGAAGCATTTGGTGATATAATGTTTCATGTTAATAGTCGCGATTATGTACTTGCTCCTACACACGAAGAAATAATGGCATACCACGCAAAAGGAACTGTAAAATCTTATAAAGACTTACCGCAGATATGGTATCAAATTCAGACTAAATTTAGGAACGAACCACGTCCGCGCAGTGGCGTAATTCGAGGCAGACAATTTCTAATGAAAGATGCATATACGCTTGACGCAACTGAAGAAAGCCTTGATAAATCGTATCAATTGCATGATAAAGCTTATCGCAAAATATTTGATAGGTGTGGAATAAAATATTTTGTTGTCGGCGCTTCCAGCGGTGCTATGGGCGGCAGTAAGTCCGAAGAATTTATGGTTAAATCGGATGCAGGCGAAGACACAGTTGCATATTGCGAAAGCTGTCAATACGCGGCTAATGTTGAAGTAGCTACATCGAATATAGACACCGTAGCGCGGCATGATGAAAGTAAAGATATTTATGATATCCATACTCCAGATGTTAGGTCAATAGACGAACTTTGCGAGTTCCTTAAAATCGATGAGCGTGAGACTGCTAAGTCACGCGTTTATATTCATAACGAAAAACCTGTTCTTGTTCTGATGTCGGGCAATGACGAAGTCAACGAAACTAAACTTGAATCAGCGCTTGGAGGAGATGTGCGTCCTGGTCATCCTGAGGAGCTGATGGAAATTACAGGAGCAGATGCAGGATCAATTGGACCGATTGAATTTAAATACCGTATTATTGGAGATAACAGGCTGAAAGGCGGGAACATGCTTTACAGCGGCGCAAACAAAAACGACTACCACATTGGCGGTATTGACCTGAAACGTGATGTGCCGACGATTGAATACTTCGATCTACGAACTGTTGAACCTGATGAAGGTTGCCCACGCTGCGATGCAAAGCTGGATGTATTCAGAGCAATAGAATTGGGTCACATATTCAAGTTGGGCACAAAGTATTCAGAAGCTCTCGGTGCAACATTCCTCGATGAAAATGGGAAATCACACCCAATAATAATGGGTTCATATGGAATCGGAGTTGAACGCGTTTTAGCGTGTTACCTTGAGCAGAATTTTGACGATAATGGGATTATATGGGATAAAACGCTGGCACCTTTCGATATTCATTTGATCGGCTTAAACATGAAAAGTGAACTTGTCTCCACAAAATCTAACGAGCTGTACAATATATTGAAGCAAGACGGGTACGAAGTTTTGTTTGACGACAGGCTAGATGCTTCGGCAGGATTCAAATTTAATGACGCTGATTTACTTGGAATGCCGGTTCAATTAGTTGTTGGAGAGCGTAACTTAAAAGAAGATATGGTTGAACTTAAAGACAGACGGACCGGTGAAAAGACAAAAGTTACCCTTACAGAATTAGAATTAAAATTAAAAGAAATGATTTCGTAAAGGCCTGGCGTGAGCGGTACTTTATACATAGTTTCCACTCCAATTGGAAATAAAGATGATATAACATTACGCGCGCTCGATATTCTTAAAAAAGTAGACTTTATAATTTGTGAGGAGTATAAAGCTGCCCGCAGATTTCTTTCCAAGTTCAATCTTCCCGATAAGGAATTAATTTCAGCGAATGAACACACTGAAAAAGAATCGACACAGGAAATACTTAATTTATTAATGGAAGGTAAATCAGCAGCATTGATTTCGGACTGTGGAACACCGCTTTTTTCTGATCCCGGACATCACTTGCTGGACATGGCGCTCTCGTATAAAATTGATGTTAAGATAATTCCCGGTGTAAGCTCATTAGTTCCTGCAATAACAGGTTCTAATATGCACATTGAAAAGTTTTATTACTTCGGGTGGTTATCGCCGAAAAAGGAAATTCGGCGTCGAGAATTATTCCAATTGAAGAAGCGCAAAGAAGTTATCGTGCTTATGGAAACCCCCTATCGTTTAAAAAAAATATTGAGTGATATTGTAAACACGTTTGGGAAATTCACACCCATCGTGATGGCTTATGAACTCACTTTGCCCAACGAAAAATTTTTTAGAGGCTCTGCATCGGAAATACTCGAAGTGGCTGAAAAGCAAAACCTAAAGGGAGAGTTTGTTTTGGTTGTTGATAACAGGAAGTAAAAACTAATCTTTTAGTTCACACAATGTCGATTTGATCCCAAATACGTAATCCTTCGATCTCAAAAAAATGATTATCTAATGTAACCAACAATGCCCCGTTCTCAATTGATGCGGCCGCTATCCATACATCGTTAATTGGAATAGGCTTACCTTTATTTTTGAGTTTATATTTTAATTCTCCAAATATAATCGCGGTTTCCACTGAAATATTAACGACTTCAATATTCGATCTTGTTAAAAATGCCGCCAATTGTTTTTTATTTTGTTGAAATTTGCTTCCGCCCCAAAAACCGGCATGTAATTCTCCTACTACTATTGTTGGAAAAAAGACTATATCTGCATTTAAAATCACATTAAAAATTTCTTCATTCCCATTCATCAGATTTGAATAAGCATTTGTGTCAAGAAGAATTTTTTTCATTTCCAGTCATCCTCATCAACAGTATTGAGATCCTTAGTGTTATTATTAAATTCTTCCAGATCATCTTTACTCCAGGATCCCAGAAAGCATTCAAATTCTTTTCTGCGACTTTCGGTTATATCTTTTTCCAGACCCAACGCTTTCGCCAAAAGTTGTTTAATTACTTTATTTAAACTTTTGTTCTCCTCGGCGGCTTTTTTCCGAATTGCCTTTGATAGTTTATCATCCAAACCATGTAGTGTTATTGATTTCACTTTTAACTCATGTTTTAGTTTGTTTTGACTTAGAAAATAGTTCATTTTTTTTAATTGATCAAGATATCCGGGAAGATAGTTTTAAGTCGCTCTTTTTTTACTTGAAAACGCGAGGTAGCAAATCATGTTTCTTGAAAAGTTGGTATATTTTCAATGGTGTTTATTATTCTTGAACCAAAACTTGATAACGGCAGTTATAAAATGGAAAGTAGAGGAAATTATGTTGGTAGTACAAGACGTTGATTTAACTCCGAATCCACAGGCATTAAAGTTTATACTAAATGAAAAATTGCTGAATGTTGAAACGCGCAATTTCGCCAAAAAAGAAGACGCCGAAAAAGATCCTTTAGCAACAGGCATTTTTAATATTGACGGCGTTGTTTCAGTTTTTTATATGGATAAATTTATTACCATCGAGAAAGATCCAAAAGTAAGCTGGGGTCAAATTCAAAAACCATTCGTTGACTTCATTAAAAATTTTGACAAGTCAACAATCCCTGCTGAAAAAGAAGTTGAAGGTGCTACGATAGAAGAAACCGAGCTTCTTAAACAAATTAACGATTTGCTCGATCAGCGAGTACGCCCCGCCCTGGCAGGCGATGGCGGAGGTTTGGAAGTATTAGGATTGGACGGTTCAACATTAACCATTCGTTATCAAGGCGCTTGCGGTAGCTGCCCAAGTTCAATTCGCGGAACTCTTGTTGCCATTGAAAACCTTTTACGACGCGAAGTGAATCCTAATTTGGATGTAGTTTCTGGATAAAATTTAAGTAGAGACAGCAAATTTTGCTGTCTCTACTACAACAAATTTTTATCTGCGAAAATCCGTAAAATCTGTGTGCTATTAAGTTACGCAGCGCCAAAAGCAACACTATCAAATTTGTTCTGCTCGGTTTTTTCAAATACTTCTCTTTTCTTTTGAAGAATATCTTCCAGCTCATCCTGGTAGAAGAATTGGGATTCCCCGAATGCAGGCTTCAACTGATCGAGCCAGGTGGACTTTTCGTCGTACTTGGCAAAAAATGGCCGTTTAGCCCAGTCCGCATTTCTAGCCTGCAGGAAAGTTAGTACAAATACCTTTTCGCCATGAATTTCGGCTACACCTTCAACCGATACTTTACCTGGCATTGCAGACATAGAAGGGCCGCGGACAGTTCTATGAAGTCCTGAAAGCGTTTGATATGCTTCCTTGTAAATTTCAAGAGTGCGAGAAAGAGGCAGAGCAAAATAATTTTTTGCTCCGGTTTCCCGTTCTACAAACATGTAGTAAGGAATAATCCCCTGTCGTACCTGCTCTTTCCACATTTCCGACCAGATCCCCGGTTTATCATTAATATGTTTAAGTACCGGCGATTGCGAACGAATCTCAGCGCCTGTGTTGCGAATTCGTCTGACGGCTTCTTTAACAATATCTGTTTCGAGTTCCACCCCATGACTGAAATGTGCCATTATCGCAAGGTGTTTTCCTGCATCAGATACTTTTTCAAATAATCGTATAACATCATCTGCATCCTTATCGGTTACATACTTGTACGGCCAATAGCCAAGAGATTTTGTTCCGATGCGAATATTTTGAATATGGTCGAATTCGGGTTCGAGCAGGGGTAATATATAAGCTTCCAGCTTTTTAAGGGTCATCACCATTGGATCCCCGCCGGTAAAAAGCACATCGGTTATTTCTTTATGTTCGCGCATGTAGGTCTGAAATCTTCTGGATTCATCCGTAGCGAACTTTAGATCGTTCATTCCAACGAATTGAGCCCAGCGGAAGCAGAAGGTACAGTACGCATGGCACGTCTGCCCGCTCGACGGAAAAACTAAACAGGTTTCTTTGTACTTATGCTGAACACCCTGAACGGGTTCTTCATCCATTACCGGTACATTTGCTGTCATTTGTCCGGCAGGGTGAGGATTAAGCTCAAACCTGATTTCGTCGGCAACAGCTTTGATTTCGTCGTGAGTACCGTTATTTCTGAGGACCCTGGCTATTTTGCTGTAGTGTTCCGGTTCAAGCATTTCCTTCTGCATAAAAGTTAATTGGAACATCGGATCGTTCGGTATATTGTTCCAGTTAATTAGTTCATCTACAACATAATTATTAGTCCTAAAGGGTAATACGTGCGAAACAACTCCAATTTCGAAACGTTGTTGTTCGGAGAGTTTTCTTAACTGCGGAATTTTTTCGATATCTCGCAGTCCAAAAAATTTCATTTTTTTGGGCTCTAACATCATGAATCCTTTCTTTACGTTACGTTGAGTAAATCGACAAACTTATCCATTGCCTTTCATTATCGAAGCGCATTCACCGTTTAACAGGCATTTCCTTAAAGGTTAAAATAGTCAGTTCTTTTGCGCAGTACGATAAGATAAAAAAATATTGACTAATATCAAATTTGATAGGGAAAATATACTAGTGTGTTATACAAGAAAAGCGGCGATTGACCGCTTTTATTTTAGAGTTGTTACTTTATTAATATCTTCGAGTTTAACAAGTTTTTCCTGAAATTTATAGCTGCCGCTTTCAGTTTTTACAGTTTTAACAAATTTCACCGTTACAACGGCAGATTTTTCCTTTTTTTTCGCTTTATCCGCAAACGTCTGTTGCTTAGCCATAACATCTCCTCGTTTAAATTCAAGCTGCAATTATACAGAATTTTCAGTAAAAATAAAAAATGGAGAGCTAAATAATATCAGCGAATTTTGCATCAATCAGATTCGCTAAATCTTGGGGGAAAATTTTTACCTGTGTCCCTCGTATCCCGGCGCTCACATAAATTGTTTCCCAAAGTTGCGCTGTTTCATCAAGAAATGTCCGGAAATTTTTCTTCATACAGATAGGGGAACATCCACCCTTTATGTAACCGGTTAGCGGCTGTAGTTCTTTTTCCTTTATTAGTTCAATTTTTTTTGATTTGCTGATTTTCGCTGCTTTTTTAAGATGAAGACAAAAATTACCGGGAATAACAAATACAAAAATCAGGTTTTTCTCGTTTCGGGCTACCAGAGTTTTAAATACACGCTCGGGTCCTACTCCAATTTTACGAGCTACTGAAACGGCGTTTATCTCATCTTCCGTAAATTTGTATTCAGCTAACTGATAGATGATGTTAAATCGGTCAAGTTTACGGACTGCATTAGTCTTTGACATTTATGATATCTGACACTTATGTTACAATTAAGATTATAAAATTTGCTTAATTTCCAAATACAATTTAACCGAGGGATACTTGAGGAAACTAATTTTAATAGTTTCAGCTACGCTTTTTTTTGTGGTAGGTTGTAAGTCTAAATTGAATGTAGAAGAAATAATAAGTCAATCAATTGAAACCTACGGGGGAAAGCTTTACAAAAACTCACGCATTCAATTTGATTTTCGAGGACGAAGTTACTCTGCTGCAAGATCAAACGACACTTATCTTTTCGAACGAACATACCGTGATTCAACAGGCCTGGTAAAGGAATATATAAATAATGAAGGGACGTTCAAAGAAATTAACGGAAAACCAATTGATTTAACGAAAAGCGAGGCAAGACGTATCGGTAATAGTATTAATTCCGTTATATACTTCGCATCTTTGCCTTATCCTTTGCAAGATAGGGCAGTGATCAAAAAATTACTGGGTGAAACAACTCACGATTCAAAAACTTACTCCATAATTGAAATAACGTTTTCCGAAGAGGGTGGGGGAGATGATTTTGAAGACCGGTACATCTACTGGATTAATAATGAAACATATAAAATGGACTTCCTTGCATACTACTTCCATGTTAACGGCGGCGGCTCGCGTTTCAGGGTTGTTCATAATGAGCGAAAGATTAACGGTATAGTTTTAACAGACCACGACAATTATAAAGCAGACAAAATCGGAATTACGGATATTGAGAGATACCTTGAGTTATACGAGAAGGGTGATCTTAAAAAAGTATCCGAAATAAATTTGGAAAACCCAGAAGTTGAGTTGTTATAAAAAAGCCGGTATCAAAACCGGCCTGTTTTACGAATATTACTTGAAAATATCAGCCGTATTTCAGTATAATCAGATCAGCTAATATTCTTCCACTTTCCTCGAGCTGCGGATCATCCAAGGTAGTTTCGTCCTTATTAACTTCACTCTTTTTAACCATTTTCAGGTTCGCTTTTTTTTGTCGTTCTTCTTCACGCAGCTTCTTTTTCCGTTCGGCTTCGTCTCGCTCCGCTTTTCTAACATCTTTATTCAATGAAAACGACTTCTTCTCCTTTTTGCTCTTCATCTCTTCAATGTCTTCCATTAAAAATTGAAACTCAATATCACCCGCGATTCTTTGCTTATGATTTTTTAACAGTGCAGGAAGATAGTCGGCAAGATTATCGTATGCTTCATAGTACGACGTTTCAATCTGATCCCACTTAAGCGATGTAGGATAAGAGGATTCACCGTACTCAGCCGGCTCAACCGGCGACGGGTAAGTTATGTCGGGTATTACGCCTCTTTTTTGCGTACTGCTGCCGTTAATCCTGTAATATTTTGCAATTGTCAATTTTACATTGCCGAGTTTGTTATCGCCAAAACGAATTACCCTGTTAAGATCAAACAAATTTTGAACAGTTCCTTTTCCGAAAGTCTGCTCCCCAATAACAAGCCCTCGACCGTAGTCCTGAATTGCTGCGGAGAATATCTCCGATGCAGAAGCGCTTCTCCTGTTTAATAGCACGGCCATTGGACCATCGTAGAAAATAGCCGGGTCGGGATCACTATTTATATTTATTGCTCCGCGAGCATCTTTTACCTGAACCACCGGGCCGGATTCTATAAACAAACCTGTAAGTTCAATTGCTTCCTGCAGCGAGCCGCCGCCGTTGTTCCTAAGGTCAACAATAATGCCGTCAACTTTTTCCTGTGTAAGCTCGGCGATCAGTCTCTTAACATCGCGTGTAGTGCTTTTATAGTTCTTTTCGCCTCTTGCCCGTGCTTTAAAGTCAATATAAAACGCCGGAATTTTAACTACCCCTAACTTAAAGGGGGTACCGTTTTCGTTTAGATAAATAATTTCGGACTGCGCAGATTGTTCTTCGAGCGTCACTTTGTCGCGTATCAGCGAAAGCAGCTCAGTAGGCATGTCCGGCGTATCGTCTGCGCGCAAAATTTCTAATCTAACTTTTGTTCCTTTTTTACCGCGTATTAGTTGAACAACGTCGTCTGTTCGCCACCCTACAACATCAACCATCTCGCCTTCATCATCCTGGCCAACGGCAACAATTCTGTCGTTTTCAAATAGATTTTCACTTCGATCCGCCGGGCCACCCGGAACTATTCTAACAATAGTAGTATAATCATCGCGGCTGGTCAACTGAGCCCCAATTCCTTCAAGTGATCTAGCCATGGATATATTAAAGTTCTCGGAAGTAATTGGCGAAAAGTAACTTGAATGCGGATCAATAGCAGTTGCAAATGCATTCATATACAACTGGAACACATCTTCGGATTTGTATTGAAGTATCATCTTGTGATAATTTTTATAACGCTTAAACAAATCGGTAGAAATTTTTTCCCAATCGTCACCGTTCAGCTTCTTATTCAGCGCATCATTCTTAAGTCGTTTTCGCCAGATGTTGTTCAGTTCATCTAAAGTATTTGCAAAAGGTTCATCTTTCCTGTCGGGAACATAGCTTTCGTCAATTGAATAATCGAATTCATGTTTCAGTGTTTTTTTAATAAAATTGATTCGCTCATTTAACCTGATCTTATACCTGTTAAAAACATCGAATGCAAAATTTTGACTGCCCTTAAGCAGGAAATCATCAACATTGTAACGGTTCTTTTCAAATTCCTGTATATCATCCTTTAGAAAATACACCCTATTGAAATCGAGCGACTTAATTATGTTATCAAAAACTATTGAAGAAAGCGAATCTGTTACATCTGTCTTTTTGAAATGATGCCGCGTAAGGATATTTGTTACAACCTGGTTTATCTTTGAATGGTGCTGATCAGGTACTAATACTTTATTTGTATCGATAATGCCGTTTTCGTTCGAAGGTTTTTGTGCAACAAAAATTGAAAAAGACAAAAAGAAAATAAGGGCAAAAAATTTCTTCATGAGTAATACCGCCTAAGTTAATCGTTGTTATCTAAAATCAAAAATAAGTTACTTTATCCGGTCTTAATTTGTTTCTAATACAACAAGTTTATCTATTTGTTTCAATAAAGAAAAACTGAAAATTGTATTCAGTTTCAAACTGTGACAAAACTAACACATTTTTTAGAAAATTGAGACGTAAGGTGCTTTAAAAAGTTTAGTAGAATTATTTCCCCCCACGACTGAACGTGAACTAGAACACTACATTCTTTTGATAAGCTCCGTTCAACATCACTTTGAATTGACTAAACGGAATTTCAATTGCGCCGAACATCTTTAAATGTTCCGTAATAAATTGAACATCCAGCACTTTAAATTCCTTTTCGACAAGGCGCTCCAACAGTTTTACCAACGCACACTTCGAAGCCTGGGGTACGATTGAAAACATTGATTCTCCGAAAAATGCACCGCGAAAATTAACCCCGTAAAGTCCTCCCACAAGTTTATCACTGTCATAAACCTCCACTGTATGCAGACAGCCGAGGTTGATTAATCCGTCGTATGCAGTAACCAGTTCTTCCGAAATCCATGTTGTTTCCCTGTAGGCGCAAGTGCGAATTACAGATTCAAAATCGTTATCGTATTTATAACTAAAATTACTTGACTTCATAAACTGTTTAAGTGACCGCGGAATGTTAAAACTATCCAAAGGAATTATTGCGCGAGTTCTAGGCTGATACCATTCGATCTCACCGTATTCATCTGCCATCGGGAATGCCCCCTGGGCATACATAAGCAGCATGTTTTCAGGCTCAAGCAAAGCACGTTTATCAAAGTACATGTTTCTGTTCATCGCGGGTAATAATAATATCTATTCGCTAAATTAGAAGTTAATATAAAAAGACAAATATCAGAATTTGACTAATAAAACAAAATCTATAATTTACTCACTTACTGCCGTATTGTTCTGGTCTACGGTTGCAACTGCATTTAAACTTTCCCTTTCCGGACTTACTTATGCACAGCTTCTTTTCTACTCGTCGGTTTCGAGCGCTTGTGTGCTTTACGCAATTACATATATAAAGTACGACAGAAATATTTCGTCAATTCTGAAAAATTCTTTAACAACCAGGCATATATGGATCGGTTTTACAAATCCGTTCCTTTACTACGTAGTTTTATTCAAAGCTTACTCTCTGCTGCCTGCGCAGGAAGCGCAGCCGCTCAACTTTCTATGGCCTTTAATGATTGGAATATTCTCCGCGATATTCCTTAAGAACAAACTGCAACTAAAAACCGTAGTAGGTTTACTGATCGCGTTTACCGGAGTAGTTGTGATCGCAACGCACGGTGATGTATTTAATCTTTCCTTTCATGATCCGCTTGGAGTACTGCTTGCTGCCGGAAGTTCGCTCATTTGGGCATCGTACTGGATATTAAATTTGAAGGATACGCATCCCGCTCATTACAAGTTACTAGGCGCTTTTATCTACGGCGCAATATTTTCAGGAATATACGTTGCGATCTTTGACACATTTATCTTTCCCGAAATTACTTACCTTGCCGGCGCCATCTACATAGGACTATTCGAAATGGGAATTACATTTTTTATCTGGATGAAAGGGTTGGAGCTAAGCCCGGATAAAGCTAAATCATCTACGCTTGCATACCTGGCTCCGTTTATTTCATTGATATTCATTTCATTAGTACTGGGAGAACAAATATTACTATCATCAATTGCAGGACTAACCCTGATTATAGGCGGTATACTTTTTCAAAACCTGTCGTTCTTTCGAAGAGCAAAGCGGTAAACTTATGCAAGAGTGAAGGTTTGTCCTATTTCTTCCAAGCCGATTTGAAGATTATAATTAGGCGCTGATTTTTTCATCCAGTCTATCGGTTCATTGAATGGTTCTCTTCCCTGCTGGAAAGTTTTACAATGCATTGGTATAAAGTATTTTGCACCAAAAGCATCGGCCATTTGTAGCGCTTCTTCGGGATTGCAATGCGACTGTTTCCACGGATTGTACGCGCCAATAGGCATTAAAGCAATATCCACATTTTTTGATTTCAATATATCCAGCTTACGTGAGTTTCTCGTATCGCCGCCAAATAAAATCTTTTTTCCGTTATGCTCAATAAGGTAGGCGTTATAGCTCCGTCCGTCTTTCATATATCCCCGTGAACGATCCTTTTCCCACGGGAAACGCCACCCGAAATGATCAACCTGGTATGCTTTTATGTTTATGTCGAGAAGTTCGGTTTTATCACCCCAGTCAAGCACGGCCATGCTTCTCCATGGCAAATCTTCTACTATATCCTTCGTAAGATAAGCCATTACCACGTCAACCTGGTTAGGGAACCGTTTAGTAATAGCTTTGAGCGTCGGGTAGTCTGTGTGGTCCATGTGTCCATGCGAAAGCAGTATCAAGTCCGGTTTCGGTAGTTTATCAACGGTTAAAGCAG
>JANQLA010000535.1 GCA_028280855.1 Melioribacteraceae bacterium | reverse complement strand
AGCTCGAATTTGCTTCATCCTGCGCGTAGCCGAGATCATACGATTCCGGGCCTTTACCTATAAACGAAGACCAATCTATAACGCCAACAACGCGGTCTTCATTAACCAACATTGAGTCGCCGATAAACTGTTCGATTTCAGCGACGAGTTCTTGTGTCCTTTCTATCTTGGTGCCCAAAGGCAGATTAACGTCAACAGTTATAAGGTTTCTGTCGCTGTCGGGAAAAAATAAAAACGTTATAAAACCAAATCCAACAATGGATAAGAAAAATAAAACAACAATACTTACTACAACCAAATACTTATATGCAAGGAAAGAAATTATAATGCGCTGATAGTATTTTTTTAACCAGTCAAATAATCTATCCATTAAACTCGGTTTATTATTTTTACCGGATTTAACTTTAATGAACAAGTACGCGAGTAAAGTAATAATAGTCATCGATACCAACCATGATGAAAGCAGCGCTAACGAAATAACTGAGAATAAAGGACCAACTATATCCCCCATTACTGATTCAGCCAGGTAGAACGAGAGAAACGCAGCCGAAGTAGTTAAACTTGAAATAAGCAGCGGTATAGCTAACTCTTTGTATGATTGAATTGCTGCCTCTTTAGATGCCATCCCGCTTTCCATTTTTACCATAATGCTTTCAGAGACAACTATTGCATTATCAACCATCATTCCCAATGCCATAATTAAAGCCGCAAGCGAAACCTGGTTTAAGCCAATGCTTAATACTCCCATTAACATAAGTGTCATTAACGTAACTATTGGGATTAAGCTGGCTACCACCAATCCCGTACGAAGTCCAAGGAATATTAGCATTACAAGCAGTACTATTACAATAGCTTGAACAAGGTTGCTAATAAAATTGTCAATACTTTTCTGAACATAACTATCTAATGATGCTAATCTCTGTACGTCAAGACCAATAGGAAGCATGCTTTCCCATTTTCTTATAATGGTATCTACATTTTCACCAAGCTTTATTATATTCGCACCCTCTTTAAGCGAAATTGATAATGATATAGCTGGCAAACCGTTTACACGGACCAATGATTTAGCAGGCTCCAAATAAGCCTTACGAATATTCGTGATGTCACTTAAATAAATTAACGACCCTGAACTTCCAACGGGAATTAAAGTGTTTTTAATATCATCTATAGTGTTAAAGTTCCCGGTGGGTTCAAGAATTATTCTTTCATCTTTTAGATTAATTTCACCTCCGGATTTTAGAATATTAGTTGAAGCAATTATACTTTGAAGCCTTCCTGCCGTTAAGCCATATTCTTTTAATCGCGCATTATCAAATTCCACAAATACGCGCTCTTGCTGTACACCGGAAAGTTCAACTTTTGCAGCATCACCAAGCTTAATCAACTCATCTCTAAGATCATCCGCATATTCTTTCATCTCGATATAAGAAAAACCATCGCTTACCAGGCCAACTTTAATACCGTATACAACCCCAACATCGTCATCATTTAATTCAGGCTCTACGCCTTCAGGCAGATCTTCAATATCGTTTAGTTTTCTTCGGAGTTTATCCCATACACTTTGCAGTTTCTGTGGTGTAACTTCATCTTTCAGTTCAACGGTTACAACTGATAGTTCAGTTCTGGATGTGCTGTTTATCTCTTTAACTTCTGGAATTTCCTGAACTTTCTTTTCGATTTTATCCGTTACTAATTGCTCAACTCTTTCCGGTCCTGCACCGGTAAAACTTGAAACGATACTGGCCGCACGAATTGTATATGGCGGCATGCTGTCCCTGGATAATGATTCGTACAACACCAAACCCATTATGATTATAACAATTAATAAGGTTAGTGTTATTCTATTTTTTTCAATTGAAAACTTTGTGAGATTCATAAGCTTTTAGCAATAATTAGTTATTAAAGAATACGTACTTTTTGTCCGTCAAGTAAAGACTGTAATCCGGCTGTTGCAACTCTTTCACCTAATGATAATCCACTGAGAACTTCAAAACCTTCACTAGTAAGTTTGCCTACCTGTATATATTTCTTCTGAACCGTTGTAATATCTGAATCGCTGTCTTGTATAACGAAAACGAATCTTCCTTCACTGTCCTCGCCAACCGCGGTCACAGGTACGACCATGAGTTCCTCAATAGAATCGCTTCCAAAAGTGAATGTAATATTTGCTGCCATACCCGCTTTCACATCAGAAGTAGGGTTTACGATTTTAATACGCACCGGGTATGAAGCGGAGTTAGGATCAAGTGAAGGGGAAACTTCACTAATCACACCCCTAAAAGATTTGTTTTCTATTGCAGGGAAAGCTACATCAACATTCATGTTATCTTCAACAAAGTTTATTATATTTTCAGGCAGTCCCAAAGCTACTTCCATGTCCTTACCAACATTTAGCATGGCTATCGATTGCCCGGCCTGAACATTCTCATTGATTTGAACATTTTTACTCGCAATGGTACCATTAGTTGGAGCAGTTAACTTGGTATAACCAACCTGCCTCCTGGAAAGCTCAAGTGATTTCTGCATTCTGTCTACCGTTGCTTTAGCTGTTTCGAAAGTAGCGCGAGCGCCGTCTAAATCACTTCTCGAAGCGCTTCTACTCTCATAAAGCTGCCTAACTCTGCCGTAATTACTTCTTGCATTTGATAACTGCGAGTTTGCCTCTACCAGAGCGGCTTCTGCTTCCTGCAATTGAAGCCGGTAATCCTTGGGATCTATTTCAGCGATAATTTGCCCCCTCCTTACATTATCACCCACTTTTATATCAATTTTTTGAATAGTACCGGATACTTTGAAACTAAGATTGGTCGAAATTCCTGCTTGTGAGTTACCGGTAAAAACTCTTATTTGCTCACCACCTGAAATAGAGACCTGCTCGTATCTTATCGGTCTTATTGCTTCTTCCTTTTCTACGTCCTCCCCGCAACCGAAAGCTAATACTAATGTCGAAGTAACTAGCAGGAATAGCGAAAAATATTTTTTTATTTTCATGCGAATACCTTTATAGATTAATAATTTTATTTGCCTATGTTTTCGTCAAAATTCAATTTTAGCCGGTCAAAGAAATCATGCCGTTCTTCTCTCGTCCACTTATATGCGTATTGCCCGCCGGCCCTTTGCAATCTTATCAAATCAATCAAGAACTGATATCGTGAGTTAGATGCTAATAAGTTTGATGTCAAGGCGGCGGTTTGTGCGTCAATTAATTCAATTATCGAAACAGCTCCGCGCTGATATGCATCTACAACCAGGTCGAGGTTCTTCATAGCGGCTTCAGCCGCAAACTTCGCCTGCTCCATTCCCGCGTAGGAAGCGCCCGATAAATGAAGAGCCGAACGCACCTGCTGTTCAATTGCGTTTTTCACTTGTTCGCGTTGTAAAGCTAGCCGTGAAATTTCTAGCTTGGATTTGCTTACATCAGCAAAACGCGCGCCTCCCTGGAACAAAGGCAATGAAAAATTCAAAGCCACATTCCATGAAAAATCTTTTGGTTCTGAAAGTAAATCCAATGTAACTAAGCCGGGTATAGTGATAGGTTCAACCTCAGAACCCGCCCCACCACGGTAAAATGTATTATTTGCTTGTGCCTGTAAAGCCAATGTAGGCAGGAAGAAAGAACTGTTAGCTGATTTTAGCGAACGTTCTTGTATTTTAATTGCATGGTCAATTAATTTAACTTCAGGTGAGTTCTTTATTGCTTCCTGCGCCACGAACTCCCTGAATATTTCGAAGTGCCATTTGTTATCATAATAGAAAGCCAAGCGACGGTCGGCGATTATCTGTATTAGCGTATCGAGGTCGTCATCTAAGGTTTCAAATGATTCCTCAATTGGTCTGTTCAATATTCTATTTAAATCTATTTCGGCTAAATTTCTTTCCGCAACTGCTTCAATAACATTTTTCCGGTTGTTCGCAATTTCGCTTTCCCATCGAAAAACTTCTGACGCTCTGGCATTACCGACACTTTCCCTGAAACGCGCAATCTCTAAATTTGAACTCGATGCGTTCAAGTTGTCTTTTTGTATACTCTCACCCGTCTTAGCTCTTAATAAATTTAAGTATGCTGTAGCAGTCTCAAATATAATGTCAAGTTCCAATTGTTCTCGTTCAGTGCTAATAATCTTCTGGTTAATGTTTTGAATATCGAGATTTGCCCATACTTTTTCATTGTAAATAATCTGTTGGAGATTTAACGAACCAGATAATGTACGCTCAGCTTGTTGACCTGCGCTACCTTCAGCCAAATCTTTATCAACTAATAAGCCGGTAGCTGAAACATCTATTTGCGGAAGCAGACTTGATCTGGCGGAGCTAATGTTTTCCAGATTAACTTCAAGCTCTTTGGCTTTTATTCGTAAATCAAGATTTTCCCGAACAGATTCATAAAGAACATCGAACAAGGTTATTTTTCTATCAACCTGTTTAGCTTCGTTATACATCAAGTTGGAGGAAGACATTAAACTCCAGTTGGGATAAATTGCCAATTCCCTCGCGGTAACCATGTTAATCGTCATTTCGTCTTTAATCGGGAAATCAACTGAAATTTCACCGGGCTCTGAGCCAAGTAAAATTTGTTGAATGTTTAATGCTATTCTTCTGGAAATACGAGGGAAAAAATCATTAAAGCTTGTTAACGCCAACGCGCCGGCTTGAATATATCTTAAATCGAATACACCTAAAAACGGCTTTTCTTTGGATTGAACTTCATTTACTATTTTGGTCACTTGCGCATTCGAAAGAAAGAATAACGGTAAAGCAATAACTGCTTCCACATCATCTGGAATTGGCGCTGCAGGAATGCCCGTTTCCGGGCTTACTTTTATCGGCACCAATGATGTATTTCCAAAATCTAAACTGGAAGAAAGACCCGGAAAATTACCGCCGAAATCTGCAAAGTATAATTCATTAACCAACAACGCTGCTTTATTAAAAGAAGTTAGTTGATTAAACAAAGCAACCTGTGATTCTAACGAACTTGTAAAAGTGATGTATGAAAGATTTTTCACACCACTGGCGCCATTTTTCAGAGGCATATGCTGTCGTTTTGCATTTGCTGCAAAAGGTGCAACTACAGGTTTGTTTAATTCTTCATTATAAAAAATTGCTATACTCGAAATTATTTCGCCAGCGGTTATAATTAGGTCAATATTCTCATTTTGTAATAGTTGATTAAATAAGGATTGCAATTTGTTAACATCCCAATTGCCGTTTAACAGAGCGTTGGATGGGTATTGAATATTAAATTCATTTTGCAAAAGATCGTTTATTTCATCTTTTAATTCATTTAGAAGTTCATTGCTGTTTTCCCATTCGCCGTCTACAATTATCCCAATATTGACTATGGGCTTCTTTTCTTGTGCAGAAATTAATGTGGCAAACAATTGTATTAGTACCATTAAAATAATCGTATATTTCTTCATTCATTTAACCTGATTTGTTACTAAAGTTTTGATAAAAAAAGTAAAGTTTTTTGAAGTGTCCTAGATATTTTATCGAATTTACAATTAGAAAAATTCTTTATCAACTATTGAATAAAAAATCATATCTCTATTGTAATTCCTTCTTTTGCTAAACAAACATCTTCATACATATCCTTACATCTATTTTCCATCTCGCACAAAAACGAATCATTATGGTCCGGGTCATGATGAGTTAACACCAATTTTTTTACGCGTGCCAGTTTAGCAACTTCAATCGCTTGTTCGTGACTGCTGTGCCCCCAGCCTTTTTTATATTCTAATTCTTCGGGGGTATATTGAGCATCATGAATCAATAAATCCGTATCCTTTGCAATCCTTACAACTCTTTCGTCAATTCCATCAATATGTTCTACATCGGTGCAGTAAACAACAGATTTACCTTCGGCTTCAATCCTGTAAGTGTACGCCCCGCCCGGATGGTTGTGCGGAGTTGTTTTAACATGAAAGTTTGATGTGCGATATTCATCGGACGTAACATTAAGAAATTCCAGCTCGGCTCCCATCTGTTCCAAGGGTATAGGGAAATACTCGTGTTTCATTTGCCCCCCGAGAATGCCCTGCAAATTTTGTCTTGTGGCATCTTTGCCGATTGCGCTGATAATAATTTTCCTGTCGGAAAGATAAGCCGGAAGAAAGAAAGGAAAGCCTTGAATGTGATCCCAGTGAAAGTGAGAAAATGCTAAATAAAACTGCTTGCAGATATCGTCTTTGCATTCGATTAAATCTTTACCAAGCTGACGAATCCCGGTTCCCGCATCTAAAACACCAAGTCCATTGCTGTTTTGTATAAGAATACACGATGTGTTTCCACCGTATTCCTGGTAATCTTTGTCGCAAACCGGAACGGAGCCCCGGGTTCCGTAGAATTTTACTTTCATAGAAAATTAATTTTGCGATGAGTAATTTAGTCTAATTTACAATATTTACAGATATTTGCACAGCGTTTTTTTTATTTCCAAATACCTTGGTAAAAATGAAAACAAAATTACTTATTCCGATCCTTTTGTTCAGTTCGTTTGCTTATTCGCAGGACGTAAAATTAAAGGGATTCGGATCAACAGGGATAGCCATATACGATCAAAATATTTTCAACGGTACTAACCAGGAAACTTATTACAGGGGAAAACTCCAACTTGATATGGAGATAACGGATAAAATTGAATCCCAGCTTGACTTCAGGGGAGACTCGCGCAATAATTCCGTTACGTTGCGAGAATTTTCCGCTAAGTTCAGTTACTTTCCTTCGATACGTTTTAAGGTCGGGAATATCAAAAAACCGTTTGGCTATGAGTATTCGATCAATATTGAAAACAACAAATTTGTAAACCGTTCGTTTAATTTCGATAACATCAGCGATATAGGTTTTACGCGAAGAAGTTTCAGCCTTATGGTTTACAGGAAATTCAAAGAGGATAGAAACAAAACACCCGTTTCATATTTTGTTTCCTTGTTCAAAAACAACAGCCGTGAAACCGGTCTTTCAACACGGTTCTCATATCACAACTACGACATAACTTATTCGTTGAGCTACCAATTCTTTAACAAAGGCGGTAATGAATCAATTGATGTGCACGGCATCGGCGGCGATATAGTCTACGAAAAAAAGAAAATTACTCTTGCGTTTGAAGCGGCTTACGTAAAGGACTTCCAGGAAGGAATTATCAGACGGCTTCAATCATTGGATGAAAATGTTTATTCCGTTTCGACACTGGTTATGGGCAGCTATAAATTTGATTCTGGGTACGATGTCATTAAAGATATAGAACCTGTGCTCGGGGCAGGATTTTTCGCGCCTGATTCTAAAGACTTTGAGGCAAATAATATCCAGGTAATTGCGGGGGCGAATCTCTATTTTCATAAAAGAGTAAGAGTAAGAATAAATGCCGATCTCAGAATGACAAAAAATAAATTCAGCGATGAATATTCGACCGAAACTTCGAACTTTATTGCGGAATTACAGGTAAGTTTTTGAAACGATTATGCTTCATATTGTTAGCGCTGCTTACAGCTTGCGAGAATGAAGGTTTATTGAATCCATCCGACAAACTTTCGTCCGTCCCTGTATTATCAGTAATAATGACAGACGATAATTTTGAAGAGTTAAAAAGTAACCGGGTATTAAATTATGATGTGCCTGCAAGGTTTCATTTCGAAGATATAGATTTTGAAGGCGAAATTCGTCCCTCCGGATCGGGCGCTAGGTTTCATCCAAAGTGGAGCTATAAGGTCGAATCCTCAACGCCGAATATATTTGGCTTGCATGAATTTAATTTAAGCGCCCAGGTTACAGATCCCACATTCATCAAAACTGCTTTAGCGAAACGTATCTTTGAACAAATGGGTTTTCCCGTGTTTTTAACCGAATACGTGTTTACCAAAATAAACTTTGAAGATGAGGGACTTTTCCTTTTAATCGAAAGGATTGAGCAGGAGTTTTTCGATAAGCGCAAGTTGGAAGTCTACGAATTATTCAAAGTAGTAAAAGGTGCTAAATTTACATTCCAAGGCGGGAACACCCTGGAATTTAATTTCGAAAAAAAAATACCAGAAGACGACAACTATTCCAATCTTGCTGAAATGATTAACGCACTTGATACAACGGATGTGCATAAGAATTTAGATTGGCTCACTGAAAAACTTGACTTGAACAATTATATAGTTTATCACGCCGTATCATCGGTTATTAACAATACCGACGGCTTCGTGAATAACTTTTTCTTGTATCGCAGAAGTCCGGCTTCTCCCTTCGAGGTAATTCCGTGGGACTTTGACAATGGATTCGATCTCAATAACACAATCGGTATAGCTGGAAAAAATGCTATACGAGATTTAATCTGGTCAAGCGACAGCCTGCGGGACCAATACTTACAGGTGGTTGAATTTGTACTTGATAATTATTATTCGCCTTCAAATCTGTTCCAATTGATTGATAATACCGCGGAAATGATTCGTGATGCATACAACATTGATCCGTACCTCGGTGATGGAAGATTTGAACTTGATGAGGAAGTAGCCAAACTGAAAGCGCATATTCAAAATCGAAGGGAATTCCTGTTTGAAGAATTAAATTCTTTTAAAGAAATAAAACACTAATTCCATTTAGCCGCAGCTCTCAAACAAATTCACAATTTCCTTAAAGTCTGTTTCAAACATATTTTTAATTGTCGTAAAGTCTTGTTTATCAAGCTTAATAATATCTTTTGTATTAGCTTCCGCTTGCTTAGGTGTTTTGATGCCGGGTATTATAGTACTTAAATTCGCATACGTTGTTAAAAAGCTTAAAGCGAAAGATGCATCTGGAATTTGATACTTATCGGCTATCGGCTTAACCTTTTTTAGCGCATCCAAAGACCGGTTTAAAACTTCCGGAGTCAATCGAAAATACCTGTGATCATTCTTTTTAAATTGTGTGCTCGCCGAAAACTTGCCCGTAAGCAATCCGAACTGAAGCGGCATCCTGGCAATTATACCGTAACCATTATTTCCCGCTGTTTCCACGAGATTATTTGCTCGCTGGTTTATTATATTAAGAACCAGTTGGAAACCGTCCGCAAGTTTATTCTTTATTAAATAATAAGCCTCAGGGTTTGGATTAAATGTGTTGAGTGATAATCCCCAGTACCGGATTTTTCCCTGCTGCTTTAATAATTCCATTGCTTCTATGCATTCGCCTGCCTTAAGGTGAGTAAGCTTGGCAGAATGGAGCTGGTAATAGTCAATTGAATCGCGCTTTAATCTTTTTAAACTTCCTTCGCACGCTTGCAAAATATATTTTTTCGAATAGTCTAAAAAAATTGATTGATCCTCTGCCATGCGATGTCCGACCTTTGTTGCAATAATTACTTTATCACTATTACCAAAAACGTTTCCGATTAACTCCTCTGAATGTCCCAAGCCGTAAAAATCAGCAGTATCGTAAAAATTGATGCCGAGTTCAGATGATTTTCTAAGCGCTGAGATGGAAGCATCCTCGTCTACATTTCCCCAACCGATAGGCACATCGCCTGCCATTGCGGGGCCGCCAATACCCCAAGCGCCGAAGCCGATTTCACTAACGGAAAGATTAGTATTTCCGAATTTTCTATAATTCATTTATCAACCTGTTATTTCACCAACTTCGAAACTGCTTTAAACTCATCTGTTCCGCAAACATCAAGCAGTTCGAATAATATTGACTCTGTAGTAGTGACTTCAGCTCCGTTATTCCGCATTCTGTTTAAAGCTGTCTCATAATCAAACTGCCGGCGAGATGAAACAGCGTCTGCGGCAAGATCAACCTGAAATCCATTTGCCATTAAATCAAGTACGGTTTGCTGAACACATACATGCGATTCGATCCCGCAAACAACCACTTGTTTAACATCTTTCTGTACAAGTTCCTTAAACAAATCCCCGGCATCGTAGCAACTGAAGGTCATCTTCTGAACTGCTTCGCCATGCAATTCTTCGGTCAACTGAGTGGTTGTGGGTCCAAGCCCCTTCGGATATTGCTCGGTGTAATATACCGGAAGATTCATAACCTTGAATCCTCTTATGAGCTTCAAAGCATTTTCAATAACTCGTTCATGCTCATTTATAACCGGTAAAATTTTTTCCTGTACATCTATAATTAAAAGTGCAGTATCTTCTTTTCGTAATAATTTCGGATGTCTTTTAACTTCCATTATAATTCCTCTTTTTCCGTATTTAAATAGTCTGCTACTTCGTTTGTTCAGTAAATTTTGTCCATTCCATACTTTCCACAGGAATACATCATCAATAGAGCTGATAAATCAATAAGCACTTTATGCTCATCTTCACTCGGAATAATTATATCGTAGACAGTCGCTACAAATTTCATATTCATCAATATTTTTTTTAGTTCGGCATAAGTTGGAATTCCATGCCAGTTAGCAATTCGCCGTGTAAGGTTGCCTTCGTTTCTTCTTAAAAATTCTGCAAACGAGATATAATTTAGTGTAAGTTTGGTACGCGGCTTACCGATACTAATTACATCAGTAAAATACTCGTTCCACTTTAGTGCCAAATCTTTGTTGCGCTCGTACATTAATTCTTTGGCTTTGGCAACAGTGAATTTTGCGTGTGTATAAACTTTATGCATAGGCACAACAGCATATCCGTCATAACTAACGTAATCTTCGTACTCGTCTTTATAGCGCCATTTACGAAGCAGTTGTTTTGACGTAACTACAGATACAACATGATCCTGCCCGCTATCAACAATAACATACTTGCCGGCACTATATGTAATTACAGTAAGCCAATGCTCCCAATTATTAACGCTTAGTATGCACGGAATTCGTTTACTAAGTTTTTCGTTTAACATTCTACGTGCATCGTTAGGGTTGCTGGATTGAATATACTTCATTTTGCAATTTACTCTTCTAGCGGCACGTGCTAATCCAATTTCATCCGTGCCCCCCCACCAAGTGCTTCCGGCGCTTATGCCAAGTTGATCTTCATTCTTGAATATGCCAACCATCACTAGTGCG
Organism: Melioribacteraceae bacterium; assembly: GCA_028280855.1. Classification (GTDB taxonomy): domain Bacteria; phylum Bacteroidota; class Ignavibacteria; order Ignavibacteriales; family Melioribacteraceae; genus PGYT01. The sequence goes on along the minus strand of JANQLA010000535.1, from coordinate 21,836 downwards.
TATTTTAAAGCGAATGGCCCGCATTGGTATGAATTGGGTTGAGGGTAAAAACTCACTTTATTCCTTATATAAACAACGACCACAATTATAAATGTTTTTGAAATGCGATTCAATTTTATTTAGTTTTGTCCCTTTATTAACAAAGGTACTTAATGAAAGTTGCTGTTGTTTATAATGAAGCTTACCCTGAACTATACGACCAATATTCCACTGAATATCCCCAAAACCTAGCCTTCAAGCCGTATTTCGATATCGATGAAAGCGACCCGATTGCAGAGTACGAAGCAATTGCAAAACATCTTCGTAAAGCGGGCTTCGATTCATACATATTAAACATACTTGATGATTTGAATATCTTTTTGAAAGATGTTGAAAACAATAAACCTGATGTAATATTCAATTTTGTTGAAATCTACAAAGATGTGGCGGAGCTTGAGATGGGCTTTGCCGGAATAATCGACCTGCTTCGTATTCCGTACACCGGCGCACCGCCGATGGCGCTGGGCACATGTCAAAGCAAGTATCTCACCAAAGGTGTTTTGTCGTCTGTAGGTGTAAGGATTCCTGCTTTTAAATACTTTAAAGAGCCCCAGAAAATTTACAGGCACAATTTGAAGTACCCAATTATTGTTAAACCGGCATTGGAAGATGCAAGTGTGGGAATAGACGTTGAAGCAGTTGTTGAAAATTACGGACAGCTAAAAAACAGGATTAATTACATTTGCGAAGAATACAAGCAGCCCGTTCTAATAGAAGAGTATATCGAAGGACGTGAGCTTAACGTTGCAGTACTAGGAGATAAAAATCCGAAAGTACTTCCCATTAGCGAAATTGATTTCAGCAAGATGCCTAGCCACCTTCACAACATAGTAAGTTATCAGGCAAAGTGGGATCCGCTGCACGAGGCGTATCACAAAACGATTCCGAAATGTCCAGCTAAACTGCCAAAGAAAATTGAAGCAGAAGCGCAGGAAATTGCTTTAAAAGCATTTAAGGCAACAGGCTGCAGGGATTATTGCCGTGTTGATATGCGATATTCTAAAGATAAAAAGTTATACGTGCTGGAAGTAAACCCGAATCCCGATTTAACGGAAGACGCAGGTTTTATGCGCTCAATGAAGCATGCTGGTTTCTCATACAGGCGGGCCTTAAAAACCATTGTAGAGCTTGCAGCTGAACGAGGAGAAAAACTATCAACTGCAAAAAACTCCGAGCAGGCGAAACGAAAATCAAAATAATTCTTGATTATTTACACGATATTTTTAGCTTTGGTATAAAGTTCCTTCCCAATTAAATTAGTAAGGAGTTTCATAATGGCTACTTATATTTTGCTTACCAAGCTAGCTCCCGAAGTATCAAAACAAATGAAAGACCGTGCACAAATTGGGCGCGCCTGGCTGGAGCAGGTGAAGGCGAAATGCCCCGAGGTTAAGTTTGTTTCGCATTACGCATTACTTGGGGACTATGATTTTATTGATATTTACGAAGCTCCAAACGAAGATACTGCTGCGAAAGTATCCATGATCGGTTTACAAAACGGGGCGTTCGAAGCCAAAAGTTTGACTGCTATTCCGTATAAAAAATTCCTGGAATTAACAGAACAAATTTAGCACTCAAAGGATTCGAAATATTTCTGCTCGGCTGCTAAGTTTATTTGTGGGTTCTTAGCTATAATTTGCCGGATAATTTCAAGCTGCTTTCGAACAAAGGCTTTGTTTTCTTCGGAATAGGGATTGCGAATCCTGTGGTTCTTTGCCGAGTTTAGTTGTTCAATCATTTTTATCAGTGAAAGGTCTGAGGGATTTATTACTGCTCTCTTAAATTTCTGCCAAATGTAATCGATGGCAATTTCGTTCGGATGCAAAAGGTCTTTGCTATAAAAACGATAGTCGCGCAAATCGTCCATCATAATTTCGTATGACGGAAAGTAAAAGCAATTTTCATTTTGAGTTACAATTTCATTAATGGCAACAATCAGGTGAGCTTTGCTAACCTGGTTGTCTACGGCTCCGTCTTTCCAATGTCTTATTGGAGAAACAGTAAACAGAATTTTCAGTTCGGGATTAGACTCCTGCAATAATTTTACTGTTGAATTAAGAGTCTCGTTTAATTTTTCAACAGATAATATTGTCCTGTCGAACTTACTTTGCGGAATCTTGTGGCAGTTCGACACAACCTCCCCGGTTTCTTTCCAACGGTAAACGTAAGACGTACCGTATGTAATTATAGCCCAATCTGTTTCCTGTAAAAACTTTGCAGCATTTTTTATTGCTTTGTTAATACCCGATAAGCACTGTGCTTTGATGTGATGTGAAAAATCGGAATGATGATAAAAGCTATGCCATTCAGATTGATTTTCGATAAGGTCTTTCTCATTAAATAATTTGCTGTCTTCAAGAATCCGCAGTGAATTGTATACCGAAACAGGATTATAAAGCACGCCGAAAGGATTCGCCAAGACTCTGTATTTTCGTTCAGACATATAGCGTGCAATATTATCCGCAAAGCAAGAACCTATGGTTAAGACTGAATCGGAGTACGAGATAGAATCTTTGAACGGGTCGATATTTATTTCGGTTCGGAAGTTCATATCTGCAAAATTGTAAATAAAAAAAAGGGTATCCAAATTGAATACCCTTTAGTAAAACGGTGAGAATATAATATTATAACTTCTCGGCATTTTCGGCTAAGTATTCTGCAACACCTTCAGTGGAAGCTTGCATACCGCCATCGCCTTCCTGCCAACCTGCTGGGCAAACTTCGCCGTATTTTTCAGAATATTGCAGTGCGTCAACAAGTCGCAACATTTCATCAACGTTTCGTCCCAAGGGTAGGTTGTTTACGGTTTCGTGTTGAACAATGCCGTCTTTATCAATAAGGAAAGAGGCTCTAAGAGCAATCCCACCGGGATGTTCAACGCCGTAGGCTTCCGTGATTGCGTGATTAACATCGGCAACTATCGGGAATTGAACATTTCCAATACCGCCTTTTTCTACCGGAGTATTTTTCCATGCGAAGTGGGTGAATTGCGAGTCGATCGAAACGCCAATAACTTCTACGCCTTTTTCTTTAAATTTTTCAAGTCTGTGATCATGCGCAATTATTTCGGTAGGGCATACAAACGTAAAGTCTAATGGCCAGAAAAACAAAACAACATATTTTCCTTTGTAGTCCGATAGCTTAAAATCTTCTTTAATCGTTCCATCCGGCATAACTGCGGCTGAAGTAAAATCAGGTGCTTCTTTTGTTACTAGTACGCTCATTTATTACTCCTTTTGTAATTCAACAAGTTATTAATTCGATTTCAAAAAATAGTTAATTTATCGGAACAAATCTTTAGCCCGCTAAATTCCAGTTTATTATTTTTTTGTGAATTTTATACGGCCGATGAGTTTTCAGAGATATTTAAATAGTAAGCTTCAGTTGGGGCCATATCAATTAATTTATTAATTATCTTTATCATACTAATTTTACTTTTTACTTATTTATTAAGTAACGTTAGCTCCACTTCCATCTCCCTTAGCAGGAGATCTGATTTTGGTGTGGGAGTGCAAAAGTCTTAGCCGGGCATATGAAACAAACAAAAGAAGAATTAAATAAGACCATAAGTTCCTTAAAGGAACAAATTAAACGGCTCGAAAACCAGCAGTCTGCAAAAGTAGTAAATGCACTTGGAGGTGGCGTTAAAGTTGAATTTTTGTCTCATATGTCTCATGAACTAAGAACCCCCGTGAATCTTTTGTTAAATGCCGTTGATATGCTTCGCGAAGATTATATTAAAGATCCCGATGACTATGCAAAAGAGATTCTTAGCATTCTGGATAACGCCGGCAGTAGGATTCACAGAACAATCGATTTGTTTGTTCACCTGATTGAGTTACATACCGGCAGCTATCGCTCGGAGAAATCGCATTTTAATTTGTTTGAAGATATAAAGCACACTCTGTATTCCCAGTTCAAATCGCTGGCAAATAATAAAGACATTGGTTTTTACTGGGTTGAAGAAGGCAATAAACATTTAGTTGAGACTGACGCGTATGCTGTTACACAAATTTTTATTCAATTAATTGATAATGCGATTAAGTTTACAAATTTCGGCAAAGTTGAAATTACTGTAAAAAATGAAAAAGGCTTGCATTTACTATCGGTAGCTGATACAGGAGTAGGAATGAACGAAGACTTTTTACCTAAGATATTCGACCCTTTCCTACAGGAAGACAGCGGTTATGCACGAATGTTTGAAGGCAACGGGTTGGGGCTTACTATTGCGAAACTGTTTGCCGACATTATCAATGCTGATATCCTGGTTGAAAGTGAAAAAGGCATCGGCAGTACTTTCACAGTTACCTTTGATAATAACTAGGCGAAGTTTCTTTCCGGCATTTTTCATGGGTTTCTTTTTAGTGATTTATAAATTATTTTCTGAAGAATTTCATCGTCTATTCAGGGGTAACTTTCAAAATAGGCATAATAATCATTTCTACGCAGGGTATTAAGAATAAGCGGGTTAATCAAAGTTCAATCGAGTTTATTCAAGGTAATTTGCTATATTATCCAGTTTGCTAAATTTTATAGCAAAATGTGAATGTTTATACATATTTTCTAATTAAGAAAAATAAGAGAACGAAATTTTATGCGGAAACACAACTTAATTTTATTTATTCTTACAATTGCTCTCGAGTTTTTTATTTAAAGTTTCCCCTACTATTACTTTTGATCGAAATTATCATTTGAGGAGTAAATTATGCAGTACGTAGGAATCATTATACCTGTGTTGATAGTGGCTTACCTTGTTTACGAGTACCGGATTAAAAAGCCGGGTCAGATAGTGTTATTTGAAAAAAACGGGAAAGTCGGACTTCGAAAGTCGAAGTTATACCCCAGGCATTTTTGTATGCCTCTAACAATTTCCTCAGAATCAATAACAAGTAATTTTGATGTTGAAGCGAAAGGTAAAATAGCATTATCGGTAAAACTCGCGGCTACGGTAACTCCCTCCATTGAAAATATTGCACAGCTAATAAAAGTCGGTGGCTGGGGGAAAAATATTCTAGCCGCTGCGGCTAAAGAATTTGAAGTAATAATTCAGAGTCTTGTTAGAACTTATGCAGACCAGTACGAAGTTGAACAAATAAGTTCCAATGCCGCCCAGAAGTATTTATCGGATAACTACAAAGATGTTAATCTAAAACTTGGTATTGATATTCTTTCATTAACGGTTCAAAGCATTGAGCCGGTTGATCAAAAGATTTCGCAGGCAATAAAGCAAAAAGAAGAAGCGCGTATTCTCGAAGATACTGAAAAGACTACCCAGCAGGCACGTGTTACCGCAGCTGAAATAAAGCATAGAGCCGATGAAGATATACTATCACTTCAACAAAAAATGGAATTAAAAAAGCTGGAGTTGCAGGAGACGGAATTAGCGGCGCAAACTGAATTGGAAAATAAACGACTTGAAGAAGAATTAAAAAGAAACAAGATGAAACTCGAACTCGAGAAAGAAGAAGTTTCATTATTGAAAGAGAATCCCGAGTTGATGCTGCTTACTCCTCAAATGGCGAGGCTTGCGGAAGCGAGTCAAAATATGCGTAATGCAAAAACCATTGTATCTTTAGGCGATATTGAGCAAGGGTCAGAGATCGTTGATGTATTAAAAGGATTCGTGAAAAAGTTAACCGGGAAAACCTCGGGTTAGTCTCCAGGCTTATAATAAATGTTTCGCGGTAAATCAAATATAAAGTCGGATGTTTTTGCGTTAAAACCGATTAGAGCAGCAAAAGTATCCGAAATAAGTGAAGCAACGGCTGCGTCTCCGGTTGATTCTAAAGATCGCATAAACTTTCACATTGGTAACCCTGTTCAGAATGAGCTGCTTTCTCTTAAATATCTCAAGTTAGTACTTGGGCTACCCCCGGATTATAAACTTTCGCATTTCGATATAGAGCGGCTACTTGCTCATCTGGGTTGGGATAAAACAGATGACATTTATCTGAATTGGCTTTACAAAACCATTAAGAGCAGCTCGCCTTATATGCCGCGTGGTGGATTCAACCGTCGTAATCCGAATCTTCTGATAAAATATTTTCGCGAATGGCTTACTAAGAATCCGACAGACCCACTTCAGTATGATCTAGGCGAGAAATCAGGTAAAAGAGAGTGTACAATTGCTTCAGGCGGGATTGATGAAGTGATTAGAATACTACTGACATCTTTAAGCAACTACAGCTTAGCTATAAAAGTTAACATTGTTGCTTATAACTATGAAGTTCCCTCATACCTTCAGCAGAACGAAGATGTAATTATCCATCGGATTATTGGTGAAGAGTTCGTGATGCTTGATCAGCTTGAGCAAATTATATCAAGTGAAATCAATACTGCTAACTATTTAATTATTAATTCCATACTTTCTGAGGAAACACGGCGCACGCTAAGAAAACTGGCCCTTAATACTTCGTTATTTTTTATTGAATTGAATAATGCCGGCAATAGTTATTCTCTTGCAAGAGAAGCAGGGCTTAGCGATAAAGTAATGAGAATAATTACTCCGGAAGTATTTCACGAAAAACTTGAAAATAATTCCGTCACGTTTTTAGCAGGGCCCTCCGAATTCATTAAAGTTTTTGAAACAGTTCATTTCCAATTGAAAGGTACGCCGGGGGCGGCAGAAGTTGAGCTGCTGCATTTTTTAATCGAAAGTAAATTTGAGCAGCTTCGGGAGGATCAAGACAGCAATGAATTGAGCTTTCCTTCATACAACGAGCCGTCCAAATATTCTTTTGATGAATTATTTACATCAGGTTCGCAATTTACAACTACACTCGAAATGATTGCGGCACGTCAGTCCGCCAAGCTCAATAAAATTAGTAGCAGGATAGCGGGTAAGGTAACTGACTTCAGTAAAAAATATACCTGTGCCGTAGATAGTTTTCAATCCGATTTACCGCTTGAGTTGGTTAAAAAATTAGTAGCTCGGCCTGGCGAAGAATTATTCACGAGTCATCTCCAGCGGAATTTTCTAACGGTTTTTGCTTCAACGCATAAGATGTACGATTCGGGTGATCTTATACTTGTAAGCGGATCATCTCGAACTGCCCTTGGCATAATCGGCTTCCGTTGCGGAATAAAGGAAGTTGTATGCGCAGATTTAAGCTGGACCTATGAACACTGTTTTCCAAGTGTGACGGCAGTACCGCTTACCGATAATTTTGAACTCGATGTCCCTGGAATTATTAAAGCAGCAATTGAAAGATGCGCGATTTCGGATAACAAGGTAGCCGTAGCTCTAAACAACCCGCACAATGCTACCGGGCAGATTTTCGAAGAAAAATCCTTAAAAAGATTGATTACACAATTAGTAAGAAATAACATTTATGTAATTGACGATCTAGCATATCAAAATGTTGCCCCGATGGAAAAGGTGGAGTTTTGTAAAACTATAAAACAATTAGCGCTTGAGCTGGTTGATGAAGGAAAAATTAGCAGGCATAGTTTAAGTAAAATTATTACGGTTCACTCGCTGTCGAAAACGGATTGTTTTGCGGGAGCAAGATTATCAGTGGTTGAAATGTCTGATAAAAGATTGCGGGCAATATTCAGTGAAGTAAACAATAGGATTAAGCCGAACTCAGCTGCTGTTATGCTGGCTTATTTATTCTATCGCAATGACAATACTGCAAAAATGAATTACTGGTTATCGCGTAACTCCATAATGCATAAAAAAATGGAGGCTGTTAAAACTGCGATTGACAATATACCCGACGACCGCAACCGATTCGTAATTGAAATCAAAACTCCCCAGGGAAGCATGTACCCGCAGATGATAATTAATAACCTGCCCGACGGCTTGTCACTTGACTGGCTTGCTTCGAATCTTGCAAGACAGGGAACCGGGGTAGTGCCGCTTTCAACTTTTGCGAGAACATCAAAAGGATATTCGCTCGGACGCAAGGCATTCCGCTTAACTCTTGGCGGCAGCGATACCCCGGAAGCTATTCTTTCAAAAACGCGACGGATGCTGATCGATCTCAATCGTATTATCGCCGATCAAACAGCTAAGTATAATAAAATTGTTCCGACACGGTTCATCAATAAATTTGCAAACGAATCGGAATATAAAAAAGTTGAGTCGCTCTGGTCGAACATTCAGGTTGCTATAATTGACAATTGCACAAAAATTTTAAAAAGGAGTTTAACCGAATCACTAAAACAGGAAAACGAAAAAGAGTTAATAAAAAACTTTAAAGATGTTTACCTTCCCAAAAGATTGAGCGAGTTAAAGCATATTTTCAGTGACCAGGTATTAACTACAAAAGAACACCTCGCAAGTATTAGGGAGAATGGCTTCCGGAGCCTACAAGAACGATTGGAGAAAGAATTTTTCAAGGACGATCTTGATTTACGAAGAGAACGATTCAAGGCCCGTTCTTATGATCGAACAGTTCACCCTACACAGGTATACTCGCTGGAAGTTGAAAGACAGTTGAACAAAATTGCAGATAATTATTTATTTGATAATGAAATAAGAGATGAAAGATTCCGCAAATTTTCCAATGTTATGGTTAAAGAATATATCGGGAGCAACGTTGCAATTAATTCGATTGGTGAAGCTGAAGAATTAAAACTGGACTTTCGTTCATTGCTTATTGCAGAGATCTACACTGAACTTAACTCCAATAATAAGCTTGATACATTTCTTTCGTTTTGGGGTGATTGGGACGGATCAAGCAGGCCTTCGGGGCAAGGACACAGGCTTGTTGCATCGGCGCTGCTTGAAAACGTTACTGAGCTATCCGGTATTTTACTTACGCTTACTAATTGTGATTCAACTATCAAGCTGGACAAAGGTTTAACCGAAGAAATCGAAAACCTACACTCTGTTAATGAATCTTTTTGGAATTTGTTAAACGAAATTACATCGCTAACCAATCAACTTGAAAAACGTTACCGAAGCGTGCTACCTTATTCAATCAGTTCAAGCGGCGCCCGTAAGCTGGGGATGAAACTTGGCATTGCTTCGGATCCGCTTACAAAACTTTGGCAGCATAACGACAGGCTTGAGCAAAGAATGAATGCGATGAGGGCAAAACGCCGGGATCAGCTCGAATATTATTTTCGCCTAAACAAAACTTTGCGTAAAACGTTATATCAAAATATTCCCGTGATCATTAAAAACCTCAATAACGACAGGCTTCTGCTGAAGGTTGCAACATATCGTGATATACTAAAACGATTTGCGCTAACGCCGCGGATTCATCAGAAACTTATAACAGCAAATGACCAATTTGCAATAAATACTACCGTTTATAACTTAACGGAGATAAATGAACTCGCCGGCAAGTACGGTAATCCCGGCATGGTGCTTGGCCTGCAAGTTAGCATGTCTACAACTCCTGATGCATTGATGAGTCTCGAACGCAAATTGTACGCAGAGAAGCAGCGTGTGCTGTCTACCGGTTCTACCTCGCAATTGCCCGATGTTTGGTGTATTCCGCTATTTGAAGATGTAGCTAATGTTAATGGAATAGAAGAATACCTTGATAGAATGTGGGAGTTTGCAAAACAAACCGGCGCTGTTGACGAACCGGCAGAAGCCAGACTCACCAACATAATGTGTGAAGTGTTTATTGCGGGAAGTGATTTAAGCCAGCAGATAGGGCAAACCGCCTCATGGCACGAGTATAAAAAAGCTAAACACGGAATAATTAAATGGCTTGCGAAAAAAGGAATTACTGATAAGGTACGGCTAAAGCTCGGTAGCGGTGAACCAATGCAAAGACAGGGGGGATATTATTCTGAAATTTCCGGCAAGCATGCATTTATTAATTCCGGGTCTAATTCGGCGAAGCTTAACAGGCATTTAAAAGAGTCGACTACCGCCAGCACAAAGTTTGCTAAAACACCATTGCACGGCGTTATGGCAAGGGCGGATTTGCAAACGTTTCAAAGTAATATATCGGAAAAGATCAGAAACCTGCCGGTCAAAAAAAGAAGCGAGTTTCTATATCATGTGCAAAAGGCGCAGGAAAATCATCGTGATGAAATATTGGCTGCGGCCGAACCTTTTGTAAATACTCGTCTCCACTTTGAATCGAAGGGAGCTCAGGAACTAAAAAGGCTTACTATTGGGCACGTTGATGATGTTTATGAATCTTTCGTTGAATTGACCAAAAATAATTTTAAGAAAATATTATACGGAACAGATGCGGATGTGGTTGGAATTCATTTGATATCCTATTTTATTTCGCGCACAACACCTACATTAAGGGACCGACCGACTGTTCGTCCTAGCAGCAATCTAGGAAACGATAAGGGGCAAAAAATACTCGAAAGAATTGCATCAACTATTCCTTTATCGAAGCACGGTAGCCTCCTTCGAGCTATTGGGCATAACCGCGCTCAGTCAGTGATACTTGGAGTTAACCAGTTAACAACGGGTATGTTTCGCGCTTTCAAAGAATTTTCGCAGATGGAATTTGACAATGGGTTAGGCTCCAATTTATTGATGGATAAGATTTTACCCAACTTACCTGTGTATGAAATTTTGAATACATTGCGTAACTACACAGATATCGATTTAAAATATATCGGTAGACTTGCTAAATCATTTCCACCGGGATTAGTTTCACTTTCGCTGCTGCGCGAAGATGTTAAAGCAATCCAGGAATTCGTACCTTTTTTACAAAAGGAATTGCTACGACGCCACGGGTTAAACGTATCCGAGTTCTTCGTCAATAATCAGTTTGTGCCTGAGCTCCTTCAGACTGTTCGTCCCGATCTCGCTGTAATTTTACAGAATGATATTTTTAACACCGATATAGACAAGCTGCCCGAAGTAATTACAGGTGATACATCCGCGGAATGGAAAAATGAATTCATTGATTTAATAAGCTTACCTAATCATATAAAATTGATTCGCAGCAAAATCTGGAATTTGCTCGAAGGACCTGTTTCAATGCAGGTCAAATCGTTTTCGGAACTGGCAATTGCACTAAATACGTTGTCGAATGAAATTGGCGGAAGTGAATTTGCAAGCTCATCAAAGAAATTACAAAACACTCGCTTTGAAACAACCCTTACAGATTTGTTAAAAGGTAAAGTAGATGATTCAATGCGCCAGTTCTTATCTGCCGCGGTTCATTACTTAACAAGGCTCCCGGATGAAGTTGTTGAGGTGCCAATCGATATAGTTAGAGCACTAAAAGAAGTAGAAAGAATTCTACGCATCGATGAGCAGGCGCTAAATAAAACTGATCAGCAGAAGCTAAACTTCTATACATTGCAAATTGCCCGGTTGGTGGGGGAGAATGGGTAATCACCGGATACTGGTTTCCCGTTGATTCCCTTGCCTATTGATTTGTAATAACTTCGGGCATTAGACACCCCCTGTTTGATATTCATTATTTTATTAAATATCTGGACAACAAAATTTGCCGGCTTACTGATTTACTGTTCATACCGTTCAACTTCCTGAAGTTCTACCCTTTTTTTTATTTTACTATCAACTACCATTTTGGATTCTTTTAAATTCATTATTACACATTTTTGCACCGCCCTGGCTACAACTGAATCCTTCACAATAAATTCAAATACAAACTTCATAACGCCGTGTTTGTAATCTTCAAGCCTTATTTTCCCTAAAGGTTTTTCATTAAACCTAATTTCTTCTTTGTAATTTATACTCGTCGAAATAACCACCGGGTAGAATCCGTCATTAATAAATTTTGAAAAATCGAGTATTACTTCAAAGAGTTGATTTCGCAACTCTTCCAGCCATTTTATATATACTATATTATTTAGATGTCCTGCAATATCTATGTCGTAAGTATTAACGCAAAAAGCTTTTTCTGTATTCAGATTCATAATGTCCTCGTTCTTTTCACATTCTCAATCACAAATGCATTATTCAATTTTGTTGTTTAGATATTCTTCTAATGCAACTCTTACCGAGATAGCTTCGCCGAATCCATCAATAACTCTTATATTTGCTCTGTCTAAAACGTCTTTGGCTTTATCGCCAACTTTCCCTGTAAGTAAAACTTGGGCATTTTCCTTTATAACTAGTTCTGCAGCTTTAGGTCCCGCGCCGCCCTGCATCTGTTCGCCGATGTTTGTTATCACATTGAACTTTGCAGATTCCGTATTATAAATTACAAAGTACGGGCATCGTCCGAATCTTTCACTTAGCAAGGCATCCATTGATCCACCTTGCGATGTAACAGCAATTTTCATATTTCCACCAATTTATTTTTATGATCTCTAATTTCATTTTTCAACAGTTTTATTGCATCTTTCATTTTCAGGTAGTACAACTCGTTAGTATCGATAATCGATTTACCTTCCCGTAAAGATTGTATTACTTGTTCGTCGAAGGGAAGCCGTCCTATAATTGGAATGTTTTCCAGGAATGCATAATGTTCAATGGCTTTGCAAACTTCTTCGTTTAAGTCAGATTTATTTATAATTATTCCGGCACGCAGTTTTAAGATTCTTAGCAATCCGATTAACCTTATTGAATCATTCATTGCTGATTTTGAAGGTTCCGTTACAATTAGAACGTAATCAGCGCTGGCTAAACTTGCATTTACAGGGCAGCCAATACCCGGTGGTCCATCAACAACTACCCATTTCACACTTTCGTTTATATTACTTATTGCTTTCTCTTTAAGTTCGCTTACCAGCTTACCGGAGTTTGTTTCGCCCGGTTCTAAACGCGCGTAATAAAATTTTGAACCGTCATGCAAATCACATTTGTAATAGCGGCCGGTTAGCTGTAATTCAAAAGAAATGGCATCTTCGGGGCAAACACGGTAACAAAATCCGCAGCCTTCGCATTCATAAGGATTTACCTGGAAATTTTTAATCGCATTAAAATTACATATCGACTCGCATATTCCGCATTCAATACATTTACCTTGTTTAATGGAAGCCTTTTTACCGCCGTAAAAATCATATTTATTTTCAACACGCGGCTTCAGCGTTAAGTGTAAATTCGCCGCTTCTACATCACAATCGATAATTACTTTATTTGATAATAAGCTTGCAATAGCTGATGATATTGTTGTTTTACCGGTTCCACCCTTCCCACTCAATACCACGATTTGTTTATAGGTTTTACACAACTTCAGCCCCCGTTGTTTTTACTTTGCTACAAATTCGTTTGAATAACTCTTCAAATTTATTTCGCTCTTCATTATTAAATATGGCAGGTATTTTACCACTTGAATAAGCCTCTGCAATTTTCCTGTCGAAAGGTATTGTCATCAGCAAATCGATATCGTTCGCTTCCAGGTAGTCAACAATATCCTTAAACGCGTCCTCGAATTTATTAATAACTACTCCAAACGGAATCCGCAAAGCTTTTAGCACATCGACGGACTGAACTAAGTCATGCAATCCATAAGGGGTTGATTCGGTGACCAGCACACAGTAGTCGGAATTTTTTGCAACTTCTATCATTGGACAAGAAGTTCCGGGCGGTGAATCTAGTACATTAACCACATCAGGTTTAACCCTTTCAATTACTTTTTTAATGAGTGGGACTGCGGAAGGCTCGCCAATTTTTAATACTCCATCCACGAATAATACACCATTACCCGTATTTCCTTTTCTTAACTCACCTATTTCTTTTCGCCTCATGGACAAAGCTTCGTGTGGACAGTAATGTTGACAAGCTCCGCAGCTATGACACATTTCTTCAATTATAACAATGTCAAATTTTATGTTTATCAATGCGTTGAATTCACAAACATCTACACATTTACCGCAGCAATTACACAAGTCCGAATTAATTGCCGGAACAGGTTTGTAAATTTTTTCCGTCTGCTCAATACTTGGTTGCAGCAATATATGACCGTTGGGCTCTTCAACATCACAATCAAAGTAACTGCAATTTTCAATAGTTTGAACAAGACCTGTCGCGACTGTAGTCTTACCCGTTCCGCCTTTTCCTGATGCTATAGAAATAACCAACTCTTGACCTCTTTCAACATTTATGAGCGTGTCCCACACATTCCCGGTAACCTGTTAATTTCTTTTGCAAGTAAAGATTTAACGCCTGGTCGGCTTGTAAGCCCGGCGCGGTTATTACTTCTATTCCATACGAATTAAAATTTGCGATTGCTTTTTTGCCCATTCCACCGGCAATTATAACGTTCACATCAAACTGTTTAATATAACCGGGAAGCTGACATGTTCCATTTCCGTGTCCTGCAAGCGGGTTAAAATATGTTTCTTTTTTTAACTCGTTCTTTGATGCGTCCATTTCATGCACTACAAATTTTGTACACCGTCCAAAATGTTCAGCTACTTTTTCAACGTTCTCCGCGCAATCTTCAATTGCAATTGCTATTCGATTATTCATATTTCCTCTTAATTTACTTTTTTGAATCATTCTCAAATAAAAATTAAGGACTAATCTCGACGTCCTCTCATTCGACGCCTTCTTCTGCGTCCGCCAAACGGCCCGCGACCAAGCCCAAAGCCTCTTTCATTTTCGGGACTGTTTGATGCTTGAGTTTCGGTTGATTTTGATTTATCAACACACTTCCCTCTGCGTCTGCCCGTTAAAGGTCCTTTACCCTGAGGACCGGTTCCGTCTAATCCCGGCATAATTTACCTCCTGAAAATTTTTAAAATATATTGTACCATTCTGCATTTTTGGCTAATGAAGATTCATTATAGATTATGCAAATTCCGTAATACTTTTTTCCTTATAGATATAATTTTTTTTAATGTACTGTTGAACTACGTTTTCTAAATCATTTCCGGGTAGTGAAATGCTTTTAATATCAAGAGCGTCAAGTTTTTCCTTTACTTCATCATCCAATTCACCTGTTATAATTCTATCAACACAAAGTTGATTTAGGAAAGAAACTATATCCGTAGTTGTTTCTTTACTTTGCAATTGCGGATTAGGATAGGTTTCCTTTGATACGACATTGCCAATTCTTGATAATTCAAATACTACTATGGATTTGCAAGTCTCAAAACTATTTGCAAGTAAAGTATGTCCATTCTCTTTAAGGCCGATAGCAACGGCTATGCGTCTGTTCATATTGTTTCTCCTGCAATTTTTATTTCATTTTTTTCCAATAAATTAACTCACTGGTTTAATTGATCAGCTTTGCTGCTTTAGCGAACTTATAGCTGAAAAATTCCGCATATAATATTTTTCGTTCCCATAATTAACTTCCTTTATAAGATTACGTTTCATCAAATTTTTTACAACCTGCCATGAACTATTTGACCTGGAAAGGTAGTCTTCAACAGCTTCTTCTCTCATCGGGTGGACTGCTGTAATGCCAAGTAATTCATCTTCAACATTATTAATGAACGAAAAATCGACTCCTTCATTGTTCATTATTAGTTCCGCTTCGCCCACCTTACCTTTAAATAACTTATAAATAGCAACCAGCCTTTCGATAGACGGCGCTTTTACTGAAGCTTCCGCGGGTGGCCTTATAGGAATAAGTATGTATGATTTTTCCGCATCTAATCTTTCAATAAACTCAACTGTTTTTGTTAATGATGCAAAGCCGTCATTCCCGTTGTGCACAAGCATCGTTTCCGTTACCAATGTTCCGTTATAAGTTGATGCGAACTCTAACAATCCTTTCGTAATTACGTCCAGGTTTAATTTTCCATGCGGCCTGTTAATGTTTTTCCATATTTCGGTATCAGCCGAATCTATTTTTACCGATACCCAATCCGCGCATTGTAAGTCTTCCTTTACGCTGTCATCCCCTATCAACGAGGCGTTACTAATTACCGCCGTTTTAACACCAGTTGTTTTTAGAAGTTTAATTATTGATCCCAAATTGATATCGAGAGTAGGTTCGCCATCAGGGACTAAAGTAATGTAATCTATATTTTCATTCATTTTCTTTAACGACTTAACGCAGGTATTCACTTCTTTTAAGATATCTTCCGGTTCTAGATATTCCTTCCTCTTAATACTTAACTTATTTGTTTTGCCGAGTTGGCAATACTTACACGAATAGCTGCAAGTTTTAAAAGGAATATTATTTACTCCCAAGCTTCTTCCTAATCTTCTTGATGGTACTGGTCCGAAAATATTCATCTCTTCATTTCCTATAATAAACTCTACTGGTAAGCTAATCTCACATCTTCATTTGCCAGTAAAGGTTTTAATAAATTATCATGTTCATCTTGATTCCAGGTTCCAAATTTTTGATGGATCAAATAATAATCTTCAGGAATTGGGTGAGTACCAATAGCAACCTTGACGTGAAACGTTTCACTTATAAACTTCTTAAAATACTCGATACGGGGGCATGGGGGATATCCAACAACCATCCCTGTCGCAAAATGGATTACATCAACTCTATTCTTTAACATTTCATTCGGAGCATATTCAATATTGCCTCCCGGGCATCCCCCGCATGACGTGTATCCAACAAGTTCAATCTCCAGGTCATCATAAATTTCAAAAGCGCCTGCTTTCTCCTTCATTGCTCTTAAACATTTCCCGCCTGCGCAACTTTTGTAGCGGTCACAAATTATGATTCCTATTCTTATAGTATTATCCATCGTTCATTAACTTTATTATTGATGTTGTTTACGATGCATCTTTAGTGCAAAACATTTTGAATCAACTTTGATGTCATCAGCCCCGTTATACTATATCTGCCATTGTTTCCTGACTTTGAAATTCAATCTTAGATGCTATCGATCTAAATACATCCGATATTTCCGATTCGGTTTCTTTAAGAACAACCGGTACCCCGTGATCTCCATAAATTCTTGTGTGTAAATCAATAGGTATTGATCCAAGGAACGGAACGCCGTAATTGTCGGCAAGTGTTTTACCGCCTCCTTCACCGAATATATTCAACACTTTACCGCAATGAGGACAAGCGAATCCAGACATGTTTTCAACAATACCGATAAAAGGCACTTCCATTTTTTTAGCCATGTTCACAGCTCTTTCAGCGTCAATAATCGAAACCTCTTGCGGGGTGGTAACAATCACGGCATATTCGGGCTTCATCTGTTGCGTAATTGTAAGTATTTCATCCCCTGTTCCGGGAGGTAAATCAGCAACCAGGTAATCAAGCTTACCCCATTCAACATCGGCAAGAAATTGCTGAATCATTTTGGATCTCATCGGGCCTCTCCAGATTACCGGCTGACCTGCTTTAATCATGCTCGCTATCGAAATAATTTTAGCGTCGTATTTCTCAAAAGGTATTATGCGCTCATTTATGACTATTGCTTCATCATTAATTCCGAGCATTTTTAATACATTCGGCCCGGTAATATCGGCATCCAATATTCCAACGGATTTCGATTCTTGTTGAAGCATGTACGCTAAATTTACGGCCACCGTAGATTTTCCAACCCCGCCTTTACCACTAAAAACCGCAATGCGATGTTCTATTTGCGAAATTGTTTCTTCAATTCGTTTTTTTTCTTCCAATACTTTTTGCTCTTTATTAGTTTCCATTATTTCACCATTTCGGTTTGCGGTTGAATCCTGTACCATTGTTTTATTGCATCCGTGGTTGCATTTATTACAGGGTAAACAACCGGTGATGCGGTCAGCATTGGATGCGTTCCTATCTGTAAAGTGTTAATATCAATATCGGTCATTTTGTTCAGTATCATTACGGAAAGCATGTTAATCAATTCTCCAACGGATTCACCGCCCATAACTTGTGCGCCCATCAGGTGATGCGAGTAGGTTGAAAACACAAGTTTAACGGTTACTGCTTTTGCACCGGGAAGTTTACCCGGGTGCCGATCGACAGCTTTTGCATAACCGATTGTGTAATCGAGCTTTCTCTTTTTTGCACGCCTTTCGTTTATACCGCTTATTGCAAATGCCGTATCGCCGATTTTAGTTGAGAATGTGCCTAATACGCCCTGGTACTTCCTAATCACTTTTATTGAGAAAAGATTGGAGCCGACGAGTCTTCCCTCGGCCATTGCAGTTGAAGCCAGCATTACATTTGAAAACTCACTTGTAAAAAAATCATATTTAGCTGCACAATCGCCAATGGCAAAAACATCTTGTTCTGATGTTCTTAAATAATCATCAACTAAAATTCCTTTACCCTCTTCATACAACAAATCGAAATTTTTTGCTATTTCTATATTCGGCTTGTAACCGCAGGAAATAACGACTAAATCGCAATCCACTTTAGCGCCGTCGTTTAGCTCTACCGCCTCAACTACATTATCACCAAGGATTCTTACAATACTTTTGCCGGTAATAATTTTACCGCCGTTGTTTGATATAACTTCCTGCGCTTTAACTCCGAATTCATCGTCCATTGTAGGTATCAAGGTATCAGACATTTCGACTATGGTAACATCTTTGCCTGATTTAAGAAGCTCATCCGCAACTTCAACACCAATATAACCGCCGCCGAGTATTACAATTTTTTGCGAAAGTTTTACTTGTTGTTTAAGATTCTCAAGGTACTCTTTGTTTTTCTTAACGAGGTAAACTCCTTCTAAAGAAGAACCTTCAATATTGGGCATCACCGCTTTGGAACCCGCAGCAATAACAAGCTTGTCGAATTGAATCTCATCACCGTTTGATAAACAGATTGTTTTCCCTTCACGGGACTGAACCTCGCTATTTATTATTTCAACCCTGCTTTTAAGGAGCGGTGAATCTACAAGAATGTTATCGCTAACGGACTCCAGAGTACTTAAGGTGTAGGGTATGCCGCAGGGAATCATAGGCTTCGATTCCTTGCGAATAAGTACAACATTTTTCTGCGGATATGTGTTCTTGGCTGATAGAGCACAAGTAACACCGGCAGGGCCTCCTCCAATAATTACAATATCATATTTTTTCATTTGGACTCTCCTTAAACTTTGGTTTATATAACAGCACGCCTTTACCAATAGGGAAACCTGATCTTTGAGCTATACCGTTGCATTTCACCTTGAACATGAAGTAAATGTCTCTTGCCTCGTTTAAAAGTGTTTCATAATTTCCCTGACCTTTTGCGATGACAATATCGGCTTCATTAAAGACTTCAATAAATTTATTGCTACATTGAGATAGATCGGTTCCGGCAATTTTACTGCCGCTTTCAATTACTTCGCATTCTTCATCAATACCAAGTTCAATTGCATCAGCCAAGGTGATATCATTAAGAATTGGGTATGATCGAACCGCAAATACAACACGTTTTGAAGCAAGTTCTTTAAGAAAGAATTTATCAAACAGAGCTTCTTCAAAATTATCCGCTACATACAGTATTAGCTTAGCGGATTTTACGGCATCTCTAAAACGGGGTAGCTGCGACAAATCAATATTCTTTGCACCGAGGTTTGCAATTTCCGTACTGATATTAAAGTCGGGATTAGCGCCAATATCAATTATGTTTCCAGCTATAGCGGTTCGAGTAGCGGCTTCAAATTTGTCCGTGGATTTTTCCACATATTCAGTGATAAGCGGCAAAACTTTTTTTGCTTTAGCTATGTTTTCCTGTTTTTGTTTTTCAAAAGGATTACTAATACCCAGGTTTCTTTCAATTATTGATTGCATCTTAATTGAAAAATGAGGCGCTGTATAATTTTCATTTACTACTTCAACTTCCTTACAAACATCCTTCACTATTTTCAGCTCAAGCGATTTATCTCCATTAGAGAAGTATGCAGCTGCTCTATAAGATTGATTTACAATACAAGGTATACAAGCGGGATCGAAAAACATTTGCTTCCTTTTGATTTTACTGCTATGTAATTCAATCATGATGCCAATTCAGAAGATACGTTAAAAGCGTTATTTACAATGCCGTTTGGAGAGATATATTGCACAATCGCAATATATAATTGCGCATTCCAATTTTATTGCACGCGAATTTTGTATTTTTGTGTGGAAATATTTTTTCGAGGTCGTGATGAGAGAAGTAAAAAGTATTATCGATAAAAACAAAGAAGTAATGATAATACCCGACGGGATTGCCGTGATTGGAAATGATCTGAAAGTTTTGGTGTTTAACGAAGCGGCTTCCAGGATTACGGGATTTACAGAGAGTGATATAATTAAGAAAACATGTAAAAAGTTGTTTCGCAACTGCAAACCCGAAGTTGATAAGCTGATGCAAGTATTTGAAAACAAGAGAACCTTAGCAAATCTTTCAATCAACATATCAGGTAAATCCGGTAAAATTAAGAACGTACTCGCGTCAATGAACCCGATATTGCGTGATGATAAGGTTATATGCGTTGTGCTGGTGTTCAGGGATACAAAGGAAATGCAAAGTTTACATGAGAAATTGGAAAGAAAAACTTTGGAGGTTGTAGATCAGCGAAATAAACTTGACTCAATCTTTAACAGCAGGATCGAAGGTACTTTTACAATTGATCACGAATGGAATATTACATCGTTCAATAGTTCCGCAGAAAGGATAACCGGCTACACCCGTAAGGAAGCCGTCGGTGAAAAATGCTGGAACATTTTCAATTCATCTCTTTGCAGGAACGGCTGCCATATGGAAATGACTATGAACAAAGGCAAACATTCCATTGGTAACGAGCTGGAAATCATTAGCAAATCAGGGCAAAAAATTCCAATAAGAGTAAATTCAGCTATCCTTGTTGATAATCAAAACAAAAAAATCGGCGCTATTGAAACGTTTGTTGATATATCCGATATTAAAAATCTATCGCAGCACCTTGACGAGAAGTATAAGTATGAAAATATAATTGGTAAAAGCAAAAAGCTAAGGGATACAATTTCATTGATGGAAAGTGTGTCTCAAACAGACAGCTCGGTATTGATAACGGGTGAAAGCGGAACGGGAAAAGAGCTGGCAGCCAGAGCTATTCATCTGAACAGTCCCAGGCGCACAGGGCCTTTTATTGCCGTAAACTGCAGCTCGTTCGTAGAAACACTCATTGAAAGTGAACTGTTCGGGCATGAAAAAGGCGCGTTCACCGGGGCTGTAAAATCAAAACCGGGAAGGTTTGAATTAGCCGAAGGCGGAACATTGTTTTTGGATGAGATCGGTGATATTTCATTAACCTTGCAGGTAAAACTTTTACGCGTGCTTGAAACAAGGAAGTTTGAACGAGTCGGCGGCACAAAAACACTTGAGCTTAACGCGAGAATAATTGCTGCAACAAATAAAGATATGGATAAGGCCATAAGCGAAGGTAAATTCAGGGAGGACTTATTTTATCGGCTTAATGTGATTAACATTCACGTACCCCCGCTTAGGGAACGAATGGATGATCTTCCGCTACTCATAGATCATTTGCTAATCAACTTTAGGAAAAGGTTCAAAAAAGAAATTTATAGTCTAAGTCCACAGGTTGTAGATTGTTTATCAAAATATGGTTGGCCGGGAAATATAAGAGAACTCGAAAATGTTTTGGAGCATGGGTTTATAGTGTGCCCGGGCAATACTATTCAAATGAATCATCTTCCCCAAAGATTGGTGAAGGATTCCAAGGTCTCTAAAGCCGGTGAAAACTTAGTCGCTGATCCGAAGAATCCATTTGGAAGTGCGGAAAAACAGATAATTATTGATACGCTTAATAAACATCTGGGCAACAGGAATAAAACTGCAGAAGAATTAAACATCGACAAATCCACCCTTTGGCGCAAAATGAAGCGGTATAAGTTATTATAAACCACACACGAGTCACTGCTACCAGATGCTGGATACTTGATCCTTGTGCCCCCCTGTGCCCCGTGCTTAAAAAGGTATACAAAAGAAGGAGTATACTTTATGTATGAAAGAGGAATCCAAATCAGGTACAGCGAATCATTTAAGCTAAAAGTCATAAAAGAAATAGAAGAAACCGGCTTAAGGATTGCCGAAGCGAAAAGAATTTATAATATTAAAGGC
>JANQLA010000425.1 GCA_028280855.1 Melioribacteraceae bacterium | reverse complement strand
GCTTGGTCGATAGTTTCGTCTGAGACCTGTATATTTCCTTGTAAAATCCGCCTTCAGGATGCGGCTTTAATTCCAGATTCTGGATATAATAATTCTCTTGCTTTTCCATTTTTACCGTAAATAAAAGTTAGCGGGATATATAAACGCTGCGCCCAGTCTTTTTCATTGTGGCTGCCGTTTTTATCAATGTGGCAATAAAAATTATCTGAATTGTAACCTATCTCTTTCAACACTTCGCACATCTTTAAGCTGTCGTTAATAAGTTGTTTCTCGTTCAACCCGCAATCAAGATAAATCTTGGATTCGATACTGAAATCCTGAGTTTGCATAAATTCGAAGATTGCGTGATCTTCAACCCAAAAGGAGCCAGACATACAACATGCATTACCAAAGATTTTCGGATACATCATGGCCAATTGAAATGAGCACAAACCTCCCATTGATGAGCCTATAGTGGTTGTAAATTCTTTACCTGGAAGCGAACGATAGGTTTCGTCTACATAAGGCTTAAGCTCTTTAATTAGAAAGTTTGCATAATCTTTGCCTTTTGCAGAGAATAAATTATACTCGTCGAGTCGGTCCTTTGTATTGTAAACACCTACAACAATCATTTCGTGGATATAGTTATGTCTTATGAGGTAAGAAGCGGTTTCATCAACTTTCCAATCGTAGCCAGTAAAAGCCGTGTTTGGATTGAACACGTTTTGTCCGTCATGGATGTATAAAACGGGATAACTTTTGATACTCTCGTTGTACGAAGGCGGCAGCCAAATAATTACATCTCTTTCACTCTTTGTATAGATGCTGTAAAAATCATGAATATGATTGTATTCACCAATTATTTCATTTTGGCAAATAAGAGTATTTAATTCGCTACTCAGCTGCATCAGGAATCCTAATTTCCAGGTGTTTTTCAATAAACAGTTCAGTTGTTGAATTATTATAATCGTTCGAAGCAGCTAATAGTTTAATCTTTTCGTTGAACCAAGCTTCGTCTAAGCCATTTAAATCGAGAGTTCTCCTTAAAAAATCAAGTTCATGAGGATTCAAATCGTTGTCTGAGATTGCAAGTCGCAAGCCGTCCAGAATAAAACTTTTAGCATGTTCAACACAAGTAAAAATCGGAATTTCCTCTGAAATAAATTCGTTATCGAGAAGTTCTTTAATTGCATTTAGACAGAATTTTTTTTCAAACCCTAGGGTTTTGCCGACTTTTATCATCATCTCTGTTTCTGCAGCATCAATTTTCCTGTCCATTTTGATTAACACCAGCAAGCCCCTGAAATAATCGCTTTTTTCGTGCATTGATAATGTCAAAAGGTACTCCTTGTCTAATTTTACTTTTTTATAAGATACGAATGATTTTTTAGAAAAATCAATTGGAAATTTAGAATTAGTTTTAACTTCGCACGATTGCTTCGGTTCCGGTAAAACGGTAAAAAAGTGATTCAAAACAGGAAAAAATCTCCAAACGGTACAATTACTTGTATAAAACTAAGGATTTTAAATGATAAAGAGAGTTTAATTTTGGCATTTGACTTGATAGTCCAGATTCTTTTATAATGAAGTGCGGTTATGGAGCTAATACCGATAATAATCAAAATTCTGACCGGCTGCGTAATACTATTTTTTGTAGTCCTGGTGATATCCATGTTGTTTTCCAAGCCTGCCGAAGCTAGTAAAACGGATTATAAAAGAATTGTTAAAGAACGAAAGATCGCCTATTCCCAACAGCTTGAGAATATTAATTCTCAAATTATTAATCCGGATGTTAATCACCAAAAGATAAGTTTCTATAAAAAAGTTAACGAAGGATCCGTTCCAAATAATAATTTTAATAGAGTGCACACTCAAGGCAATTCATCGAAAATTTTTGGGCAAACAAGTACCGGGTATAAGAAGCCATTCGAAGATAAGAAGAGATATACAATACTAAATGAAACGATGAAAATTGAACCTGTGCAAAAATACGGCAACAAGGAAGTAACAATATTTTATCCTATAAACTTTCAAAGGTCCGCATGAAATACGTAGGCAATATTGATTTAGCAAAAGAATATTTACGAAGAGGTTTCGAGTACCAGATGGAAGGCAACATGGATGAAGCCAGGATAAATTTTAAACTCTCTATAAGATATAATCCAACAGCCGAGGCTCACTCTCATCTTGCCTGGATATACAGCATAAAAGGTAATTACGAAGAAGCGATTAATGAATGTTTCGCCGCAATTGAACTAGACCGAACTTACGGAAACCCATATAACGATATAGGAATCTACCTTACAAATTTGGAGAGGGAAGAAGAAGCTGTAGAGTGGTTTAAGAAAGCCATAATTGCGCCTAACTATACTTCAAGACATATCTCTTATTTTCACCTGGGTACAATTTATAGGAAAAAAGGTATGTGGAAAAAATCTAAGGAGATGTTAAAACAAGCTCTAAGGTTAAATTCGGATTATCCCGCCGCAAGAAAGGAATACTACTCTTTGCTCGCGTTATACAATTAATATTTTAGTAAATTCCTTCACGTTAAATTATATAGTATGGAATATCTCCGGAGCAAATATGGATGTCGAATCCGCAAAAGAATTTATACGTTTAGAAACCGAACTACATAACTCGCAAGCCGACTTATGGCGTGTTTTCAGAATAATGGCGGAGTTTGTAGAAGGTTTTGAAAAGATGGCTTCAATAAAACCGAGCGTTGCAGTGTTTGGATCCGCCCGCACCAACCCTGAAGATAAATATTACAAGCTTACCTGCGATGTATCAAAGGAACTTGTTAAAAAGGGTTATGGAATAATTACCGGCGGCGGTCCCGGGATAATGGAAGCCGCTAACAAAGGCGCAAAAGAAGCCGGCGGAAGCTCAACCGGAGTGAATATTGAATTGCCGCTTGAGCAGGGTTCTAACAAATATATTGACAACGATAAGCTTCTTACCTTTCGTTATTTTTTTGTTCGCAAAGTTATGTTCTTTAAATATGCTCAAGGCTACATTTTAATGCCGGGTGGATTCGGTACCGCTGATGAGTATTTTGAAGTTCTTACGCTTATTCAAACCAATAAAACAAGCAAGTTTCCCGTTGTACTAATGGGGAGCGATTTTTGGGAAGGTTTGATCGATTGGATAAAATCGGTTCAGCTAAAAGGAAAATACATAAGTCCCGAAGATTTGGATATATTTAATTTGACGGACGACCCGGCGCAGGCAGCAAAAATTATCTGCGACTTCCATAAGGGAAAGAAATTTACTCCGAATTTTTGATTTTTCATTTATATGAGTCTTTTCGATGTAATACTCTTGCAATAAATATAGCATCATTTTGCACATCAAATAAAACTCTATATGCTCCAACTCGTAGCCTGTAAGCATAATCAAAATCTACCAATCGTTTAATGTTTGATATGTGCGGGAAATTTTTTAATGCTCGCAGTGCGGACGAAATTCTTATTTTATCTTTTGGGTTAAGTCTATCAAGATCCTTAATTGCAGATTTTCTTATTTCGATTTTCATTCCTTAAAGTAATCCTCAAGGGAAACAGACTTTTCATTCCTGGTTTGTCTTACTAAAAGCAGATCAATTAAATCTTCAGGTGAAATGTTCAACTTCTCTAATTCTTCAAACAACTCAATTTTTTTTTGAAGTTTCTTGTAATCTCCAATTGGTAGAACCACTTTTATATCTTTACCATCTGCTGTTCTAATGTATTCCATAATTTATGTTGCCCCTTCAATGCAATCTAATTTATAACTACTGTAAAGTAATGAAAAAAAAAATGTTTTTAATCCAAAATGTTTATTGGTAGAGAATATTTTGCCGTAGGCATACGGCAAAGTGTTTTTCAAAAACACTTTACCTACCGGGGTTATAGTGCCGTCGTTAAAATATTTACTGTATCTTTAGCAAACATTACATTTTGCTAGTCAATAAATTTGCTAAGATGCTTAAGCCTTCCCTCGCTTACCTTGTTCCTCGTGTATAAATATCCAGCTTACTACTTTGCCTATATCAACTTTCTCGAAGTTGTTCCAGTAGCTTTTGGTTCTTACGTGCAGCGAGCTTGTATCGGAATCCGGGTATGATTCTGCCTCTTCGATTATCTCGGACAAACGTTCTTTCCATTTATCAAAGTTGCTTAACCGTAAATCAACCCAGCCGTCGTTTGCCCACATATTTTTTTTCTCGGGAGTTAGTTCAAGTTCATCTTCTCCACGATGTGGAGGAATCTTAATCTGGTTTGCGCGCAGCAGAGAATTGCCGTCGGGCAATAAAATAGGAATCCCAATAGAGATAATTTCAGAACGCAGCTTATCATCATTTTGCAGAAGGTCGGAAACTTTTTCCTGCAGTTCTTCCGATGTAAAAGATATTATATCTTTCATACCGCCGGCAACTTTGCGAAGCAGGTTTATTTCGTGCAACAGTTTTGACAATCGCGGTGGTCCCAGCAATTCGAATGCAACACTCTCTGAGTCATGGTCCTTTTCAAGCTGATCCAATTTATCGACTGCATAACGCTGCATAAATCCTGCGCGATAAGTAGGCTCAAGAGTAGCATTGTCCAGAGCATTAATAATATCATGCCCTGTATTTCCGCCGAGTATTTCAAATATAGCATCCTCGGCTATTTCTTCGGGAGTTACGTATTCCATCTGACCCTGAGCTGTTATTGCCTCGAATTCTCCGCGTGAGAAAGTTCCGTTTTCACCCGTATCAATGAAAACTGATTTAAGTATTTTGCCCGTCGTTGGAAACTCGTTTGTTGGTGCAATGTTTAGTTTATCGAGCAATGGAATTGCCTCGTCAAATTTCAGATCGGATAACTCAATAGGTTTGCCGGCTTTTTTTACTTCCCCGAATCCTATCTTTTTCCATGCAATCGCGGCAGTCGGCTTAATCTCTTTTGTGATTGCTGCTTCGGGGGTTCTTCCCATAAGGAACAACAGCATTGTATGGGCGCCGGCGACGCATGCCTTGCTTAGTAACACTCGCGATGGTTTTTCCTCACTATGGGTATACGGAATGTTAAGCCCCATCCCGCCTGTTCCGCTTGTTCCTATCTTAACGTATATTTCGGTTTCCATCTTATTCATCGATGCATAAAGTATTTGTATGTGCCTTATAATTTGAGGTATGTACTGGGTGCAGATCATTTTCTCGGCTTGTTCTATTAATGCTTTTGGGGTTGGATTCTTTTTAATCGTACTTTTAATATTTCGGTACGTAGTGTAAACATCCTGGTAAGCAATACCGGTTGCCGAGTTAATGCTATCGATTATTATATCGGGTTTATAATCGAAGAGAAGTTTGTAAATAGATGACTCGTGCAGAATTTCATCCGTAAGTTCATCCATAGTATCCGACATAAGTACTTTACGCTTTACGGGATCGTTTAATATGTCCCACCTGTTCATATCTTTAAATTCATTGCGAACAAATATATTACCCCACCAGGGCACAAAATAACCATCGGGCAAATCGGGGAACTCGGCTTTTAATTGCTTAGCATAACTCTTTGCTTCGTCTTCTTTTAATGAAGAAACTATTATTCGTCTGGGTTTTTCCTGAATCAGTTTGTGTGTTAACGCGTTACCAACCAGGCCCCACGCACCTAAAATAAGCACTGTTTTGTTTTTAATATCCATTATTTCTCCACATCATTTTACTAATAGTCTAAAGGAAAATTAAACCATAGGTACGAAGTAGGCAAGTAAAAAGGGCAACGGGAAGCCGGTTATTATTTTTCTTACATTTTTATTTAAGTTAATTGATAAAACAAAAGGGCTTCAGTAATTTTACTAACCTGTAATTTTATTGAAAGCCGGTAACTAAAATGAAAATTTGTGATGTATTGAAGAAAGACAGAATTATTGCGAAAGTCGAAATAGATTCTAAAGAAGATTGCATAAATTCTTTGATTGACCTTTTCAAAGGTGACGCAAGGGTAAATGATATTGAAAAGATGCGGGATGCTGTTCATGAACGGGAGACAATTATGTCTACGGGAGTTGGAAACGGATTTGCAATTCCGCATGCAAAAACAGCCGGCGTAAATGAAATGATTGCAGGCTTCGGTACTTTGAAGAAACCCATAGATTTTAAGGCGTTGGACGAACAACCCGTTGAGCTTGTATTTTTATTGGTTGGTGAAGAAAACGCCGTGGGTCCGCATATAAAAATGCTTAGCAGGATATCACGTTTGATGAACAAGGAAAGCTTTCGAAATAAACTTATAAACGCCGTAGACGCAGATGAAATCTACTCATTATTCGAAGAGGAAGAAAAGAGCTTGCTTGAAATAAGTTAGCGAATTTATTGTTATGATTAAAACTATACCAGGAACAAAAGATACCTTACCCGCTGAAATAAACAAATGGCACTACCTCGAAAATTTGGTTCGCTCGGAAATGGCACGGTTTAATTATAGTGAAATTCGTACGCCGGTTTTCGAAGAAACTGCTCTGTTTGCGCGTGGAATTGGTGAAGCTACCGATATAGTTAGCAAAGAGATGTACACCTTTCTTGATCGGAGCGAAACAAGTGTTACCCTTAAACCTGAAATGACGGCAAGCGTAGTAAGATCTGTACTGGAGCACTCGCTTGATAAGCAGCAACAATTAAACAAGCTCTATTACATTTCGCCTATGTTCCGCCAGGAGCGCCCGCAGGCAGGCAGGTTTCGCCAGTTTCACCAGTTCGGCGCGGAAGCAATTGGAAGCTCAGAGCCGTCGCTTGACGCGGAAA
>JANQLA010000361.1 GCA_028280855.1 Melioribacteraceae bacterium | reverse complement strand
TTTTCATATTAGCCGGGATTGTTTTAACATCATATTTTGCATTCAGTAATGCCGGCGGATTTAGCGGAATGACGGAAGCTGTACAAAACCATTTTGGTGCCGCTGGCTTTAATTTATTTGAAGCTCCAAAGTACGGCTATGTTTTTATCATTTGGACTACGCTTTACTATTTAAGCGGTTGGTCTTCATGGCAGCCGGTTGTACAGCGAACGTTAAGCATGCAGAGTGTTTCATCAGCGTTAAAGTTGTTTCGCGTTACAAGTGTCTTTATGTTTTTCAGAGCAAGTATGCCTATACTATGGGGAATAGCTGCATTAGCAATTTTAGGCGTTGTTAACCAATCGCAAACAATTCTCCCGAACATGCTTTTGCAGGTTTTACCGGAATGGATGATTGGATTTATCATAATTGGTTTTCTCGCCGCCTCGATGTCCACGTATGATAGTTACTTGCTTTCTTTTAGCTCAATATTGGTTCAGGATATTTTCGGACCGATATCAAAGAAGAAATTGGATGATAAGCAAAGAATGTTTTACACAAGAATAGGAATACTTACTATAGCAGTGTTTATATTTTTCTGGGGCGTGTATTATAATTTTACGGACACTGTTTTTAGAATAATTGCTCTTACCGGGTCTCTTTCATACGCAGGAATAATATGCGGCTTAACCGGCGGTATTTATTGGAAAAGGTCTAATACACAAGGGGCTTATGCCGCATTTATGCTAAGCGCTATTCCACCTATTTACGCGTTGTTTGTTCCCGAAGTTAACCCGGTTCATGCAGGACTATTAAGCTTTATACTAGCCCCAATTGGATTAGTAGTTGGGTCAGTTGTTTTGCCAAAGATTATCTTAAAAAGAATAACATAAGTTTTACTTTCGATGGGAGAATGATCAATGAAAAAGAATAATTCATCAAGAAGGAGTTTTTTGAAAAAATCTTTTGTTGGCACCGGTATAGCTTTGTCGGGAGCGTTATCAGCAGATAAAATATTGGCAAAGGACAATTTTATAAATGATAGTAACCTTGAAACTGAAAATTTATCCGAAGGAGTTTTCCCATTCTTTAAATTTGTTGAAGATTTTAATTTTGGGGAATTTATCCCGAAGGATCAAGGCGGCAAATTTGTTCAAATGGAATTAATAGGTTCTGAGAAGGATGAAATAATTGCCAAAATATTGAAAGACGGCTTGGTCGAAAAGAATTTAGGAAGCCCGCCGGATTGGAGTATTTTTGAAAAAACAGAATTGGAAAAGAGTGTTTGGTTTAACAGGTTTTATTACCTGCCTTCATTAGCCCGTCTCTACTATTTAAATAAAAATGCTGATCACATAAAGTACATGATGGATTTTTTAAAAGTGTGGATAAAGGATAACCCGGTTGAAGGTCCTTCAAAGTCAAGATACAATTGGTTTGATATGCAGGTCGCCTGGAGATCAATTCACCTGTCGTGGTGTTATTACTTAGCGAAAGACGGTTTGTCAAATTCAGATAAAAAAATTATTTATGATCTTCAGAGCAATCACGCAAAGTTATTGATGAAAGATTTTGGCAGAAAGGAACTGACTCAATTTAATCATCAATCACATGGCGCTTTAGCATTACTTTACCTTGGAATATTGTTCCCGTCAATACCGGGCTCTTCAGAATTACTTAAAACCGGCGTTAAGATTATAAACCATCATGTTACCCACGCGTTTTATGTTGATGGCGGAAATGTTGAACAAATGTTTGGTTATTATCCGTTCATGGCTTCAGTTTTTCGTGATGCTTATTTACTATTTAAAAGTAATAACGTTGGCGAACCGGAACTCATTATGCCTCTTTTGGAAAAAATGTATGTTTACTTGCATGCTATTGTCCAACCGGATAATACTGTTCCACCGATAAACGACTCTTACGAAGAAACAATATCCTTTATTGTTCCGACTCTCGCTTCGGTAATTGGTTATGATAAGTTACCCGCTAAGCAACATTCGACAGTTTTTGACGATTCTCAAATTGGTGTAATAAGATCTGATGACAGTTCTAAAAATTCGTGGTACATAAATGCAAACGCTGCAAATTTAATTGGTTCACATGCACATGCAGGAAGATTGGCTTTTAATGTATGGTTTAATAAGAAGCCTATACTGGTCGATAGCGGATGCTGCAATTATGATAATTCATTGCTGGTTAACTGGTACAGGTTATCAGAAGCTCACAACACTGTTATTATTGACGGCAAGAGCGATCACAAAACTTCGCAAAGAGAAGTGCAATGGGTAGGGAGGCGGTATACTGAAAATAAAATTGAAAAATTAGAAGTAACCGGGGACTATAAGTTTTTACGTATGATTTCCCCCGGAACTGATGAAACAAATTCAGGAGTGAAATGGACAAGAGACTTAATATTACTGGATAATTTTTCCTTATTCATGATTTGTTTGAAACGGATGAAGAACATACCTATGAAACTATATTTAGATTTGCCGAATTAAAAGTTGAACAGTTGAATTTAACGAAGGGTCTGCTGATCGACACGGGAGAAAAATTAGCATTAATTCAGGTTCAGGAAAAAGCTCAGCCACGTATTTCCATAACGCACGATTATTTTGGC
Organism: Melioribacteraceae bacterium; assembly: GCA_028280855.1. GTDB lineage: Bacteria > Bacteroidota > Ignavibacteria > Ignavibacteriales > Melioribacteraceae > PGYT01. Next base: position 742 of record JANQLA010000361.1, on the reverse strand, counting down.
TCACACGCTAAAAATTTTAAAACGCCGACTGCTAAATTTCTCATTAGTAAAAAAGGATTAGTTCATTCAACTTATTTACTGAAACCAATTAACAATAAAGCTGCGATAAAAGACTTAGATGTTTCTCAAGTATCCGATGGTTCAACTTGTAAAATTACTATCAATGGAAAAACGCCGGTAACTTTGGAAATCAATAAAGACTCTGTAAAATATAATAGATGTTGATTGATTTGTAGTCGAAAAGCAAATGGAACTCTATCATTCAGTATTCCTTGTTCAATATTGGATATTTATTTTTCTTTTTTCCGTTATCGATCTCACTCCCTATCTTTAGTTTCTTTTTGAATAACGAATATCGAACAGCCAATTTCCAATATCGAAGTTAGTAGAAAACAATAGGCAGGGGACGGGACAATGAGCCCTCTCGACTTCCGGTCTTCGTTCACAAACCGAACTATGCTCTGGCAAGCGCTCAAGAAACGAGCCTTGAATAACATCAGCAAGAATCTCGGAGCGCAGCGGAGATCCCTCATGTTTTGCGGGAAAGCGACCAGTAACCTTTATCCCGGCGAAGTCAAAGTTCACCTCAATCAATTTGTAATCTTAACTTATCGACTTTTCTGTGAGTTACAAATAACTACAGGATTACTGGTTATTATTATCTGTATAATTTTATTCACTATGCTAATCTAAAGGTCGAAATCCAATTTTGGAGGAAGACAGAAGCGGGGTTTTCTTTTAT
>JANQLA010000326.1 GCA_028280855.1 Melioribacteraceae bacterium | reverse complement strand
CAGCTTGTACCAATGCCCAATCCGCAGCTTCTGCAACATGATTTATGATTTCTTTATTAAACTCCTCAAGCGCAAGTTCAGTTAACACGCCTTTCTTTATTAGCTTACGCGAAAAAAGTGTGATTGGATCCTTTGAATAGAATTCATCCAAAGTGTCTTGCGGAACGTATTTTTTTTGATCGTCTGATGATGAATGCGAAAACAAGCGAACAGTATGCGCTTCGGCAAGTACGGGACCTTTGCCCTGCCTAGCATACTTGAAAGCGGTTTGAGCATTTGCGTGGGATTCCAGGAAATCGGTTCCGTCAAACGATAAACGCAGCAGGTTTTGATGACCTTTCATCACCTCGGCGATAGAGGCATCCTTACCGGATGTTTGATCCTCAACCGGTACTGAAATAGCATACTTGTTATTTTGTATACAAAAAATAACCGGAAGTTTTTCCCTGCTTGCCCAGTTAACGGCTTCGTAAAATTCGCCTTCGCTTGTTGTTCCTTCGCCGCTGCTTACATAAGCAACAGAATTAATTCCTTTTCGTTTATTTGCGAGAGCCGTTCCAACGGCCTGCAGGAACTGACTGCCTGTTGGACTCGATTGTGTAGGAATATTAAACTCTCTCGAAGCCCAGTGATTCGGCATCTGTCGTCCGCCTGTCATTGGATCATCGGCTTTAGCAAGCAAATGCAAAAATATATCTGCCGGTTTAGAACCAAGCGAAAGAAAAAAAGGTTGATCACGGTAATACGGGAATCCCCAATCAACTCCAACTTTCATAGCCATGCCGAAAGCAACCTGTGCTGCTTCGTGTCCCCCGGCAGACATATAGAAAAACGATTTACCCTGCCTTTGCAATTTCATTATTTTGTAATCTATTTCGCGGGATAAAGTCATCAGCCGTAAAGCATTCATTAACTGATCTTTTGTTAACCCGCCGAAAGAACCTTTTTTTCCCGTTGGCGCTTTGTCATTTAAATTTACTTTCTGACTAATCTCCGCTGTTTTATTCGTTTCAGCCATGCTTCTCCTTTCAATTTTCGACAGTTTTTTCAGGTATTACTTCATTCAGACTATCTTCCACTAACTCATCGTAATCAAATATTCTCATAAAATTATTAATGATTTTTTTACTCACTTCGTTCAATTCTATTTCGATTTCCAACTCTTTTTGCAAAGAAGTAACTTCTTTATCTTTAATTCCACAGGGAATTATTCCATTGAAGTACGACAGGTCGGTGTTAACATTAAAAGCAAAGCCGTGCATGGTTACCCACCTGCTTACTTTAATACCCATTGCACAAATCTTTCTTTCATCAATCCAGACACCTGTATAATTCTCTTTCCTGCCGCAATGAATTCCGTACTCGTTACATACACTAATGATTACTTCTTCAAGAGAGCGGAGGTATAGATGAGTATCCATCTTCCAATCTTTTAAATCAATAATTGGGTATCCAACAATCTGTCCCGGCCCATGATACGTGATATCTCCTCCGCGATCAATATCATAAACCTTTATGTTGTGTTTATGCAGATACTCTTGATTGCCAACAAGGTTACTTCTGTCGGCAACTTTTCCCAATGTATAAGTATGAGGGTGCTGCAATAGCAAAAGCGTATCGGGAATTTCGCCTTTGTTTCGTTTTGCCATAAGCTCCTTTTGCAGATCCCATGTTTCTTTATAGTCTGCAATACCAAGGTTTATATGTCGCAATAACCTAGATATGAATTGCCTCCTTGTATGCATCAGCGGCTGCTTCCATTACCGACTCGGATAAAGTTGGATGCGCATGAACCGTTTTGACAATGGATTCGAATGTTGCTTCCATTGACTTTGCCAGGCCTACTTCAGCAATAAGTTCTGTGGCTTCAGCACCGATTATATGAGCGCCCAGCAATTCGCCGTATTTTTCATCAAAAATTAATTTTACAAACCCTTCCCTTTCCCCCATTGCAGTTGATTTACCGCTTGCCGAAAACGGAAACTTTCCAACTTTAATTTGGTAGCCTGCGTCTTTCGCTTTTTCCTCGGTTAAACCTAAGCTTGCAACCTGGGGCTGGCAGTAGGTACATCCCGGAATGTTGGAATACTCGATTGGATTGGGCTGCATTCCTTTTATTTTTTCAACGCAATGAATCGCTTCTGCAGAAGCTACATGAGCCAGCCAGGGAGCGCCGATAACATCGCCAATAGCGTAGAATCCATCAACGTTGGTTTTATAGGTATCAGTATCAACTTTAACGTGGTTTCGTTCGATTTCAATTCCTAATTCGTCCAAACCAATATCTTCAACATTACCCGTTACACCAATAGCGCTCAGGACTTTGTCGGCAGTGATCTCTTGAACTTTGCCTTTCTTTTCAATCTTCACAGTTACTTTGTCATCTTTAATTTCGGCTTTTTCAACCTTAGTGCCAAGGTGTAGAGCTATTTTTCTTTTTTTGAAACTTCGCTCCAATGTCTTCGATACTTCTTTGTCTTCGATTGGCAATAGGTTGTCCATTATCTCAATTATAGTAACCTTAGTTCCTAGAACATTATAAAAGTACGCGAACTCAACTCCGATTGCCCCTGCGCCGATTACGATCAATTCTTCCGGCTGCTTATCGAGCGCCATTGCTTCAGTGCTGGTTATAATATGCTTATGGTCAACGGGAATGGTCGGAATAGCTTTTGGGCGAGCGCCGGTTGCTATTATAAAATGATCTGCAGTAATAGTCTCTAATGCATTTCCGTTGACATCAGTAACTAATAGTTCTTTATTTCTATTAAATTTTCCCTTTCCGCTTATATGATCAATCTTATTCTTCTTAATTAGATATTCGACGCCTTTAACTATCTTTGATGATACATCTCTGCTCCTACCGATAATTTTGTTAAAGTCGAAACTGACGCCATCGACCTTAATACCAAAATCTTCGGAATGATTTTTCATCAAGTCGTAAACTTCTGCGTTTTTAAGAAGAGATTTTGTCGGAATACATCCCCAATTCAAACAAATACCGCCAAGATTATCTTTTTCAATAACTGCAGTTTTGAATCCTAGCTGTGCCGCACGAATTGCCGCGACATATCCTCCCGGGCCGCCTCCCAAAACCGCAATTTCGTAATGTTTTGCCATTTTTCAACAACCTTTTTCAATTTTATTAAAGTTTTGAAATATAATGAAGATAGTTCTAAAAAGAAACTTGTGCTCTTATTTAAGACTCAAAAGTAGGCAGAATGCAAAGCTAACAGAGGCTCTATTTAAAAAAAATCTTTTAAGGAAAAAATGATAACCGACCGAATTAAGAGTTGACAAAATGGTCAGAGTGAAACTTCTATACCTTCACTTCGAACTGCCGCAATCACAGGAGAGAACTGATCCTCCTGAAATCTTTTTTCTCCCACTAAAAATGGTTCTATTCGATTTTGAATTCTTGACGGCGCAAACCAAATTGTCCTTGCATATTGTAGTTTATGGTTATCAAAAAGAGGTGAAACGAGTAGTAAATCGATATCACTATTTTCGTTTGCTTCACCCCTTGCCTGACTTCCATACAAATATGCCTTGGTAATCACAATACCTTCAGAAACCAAGTATTTAAGAAACTCTCTTACTTTTTCTATAATTTTTTCGTCAGCCATTCCAATAATTCTTTAGTTTCAGATAAAATATTATCTATCTCACTTAGAGAAGGTACTTTCGGATTGTATTCCGGATATCTTCCTTCCAGTTGAAACTCCATTAAAATTGCACACAAATTTTCTTGTTTTTTAGTTAACACAATATCTGTTTTCGAGATCAAATATGGCAAATCGTGTGTCTTCGGGGGAAGCGTTTCTTGGAATTTTACAAAATGAGCTTTTAATGCTTTTTCAATAACTAAATGGCAAAAGAATAATCCGTGTAAATATTTCCCTTTTTCAACCAATATTTCAGCAGATTCAATATCACTCAGAGCCATGTCACGCCAATGTGCTACTTGTTTTTCGACATCAAACATTTCTTTTCCGGTTCTTCAGTAAAACTAAAATAAAAAAATAGCCGAATTTAGAAAAGAAAAGAATTTTAGTCCTTCTGTCACTGTTAAAGCTTCATAGAGCCTTTAAGTCAAAATCAGGTGAAGATGCCTTTGCTGGAGGTTTAGCCTATTTAGATATTGTCGAGTAACATGAATGAATTTGCAGATGCAGTTTTGCTCTCATCCATATTTTTTTGGTCGTAGTTACATGAATTTAAAAGCGGGCAAACAGAGCAAGACGGTTTCCTTGGTTTGCAGATTTCACGTCCAAGCCGAATCAAGTTTGTATGAAAACTGTGCGCTATTTTGGGTGGGAATTTTTCGTTTAACAGCCAAAAAGTTTTATCGGGTGTTGAGGCAGCTACTATTCCGATTCTATTCACCGTACGGTGAACATGTGTATCAACCGGGCATATGTTTTTGTTCAAAGAGAAAAGCAGCACGCAGCTTGCAGTTTTAACACCAACACCATTGAATGCCGTTAGTTCCTCAATAACTTTCACATCAGTTTTATTTTCAATTACAGGTGAAAGAGAAAGAGTGCCGTACTTTCCTAATAAACCATTGAGTATTTCTTTTATTGCTTTTGACTTTTGTAAACCAAGTCCTGCGATTTTGATTTCTTTTTCGATCGATGCGCGTCGAGCTTTGTACGCTTCTTCCCATTGTGGGTATCGTTGTTTCAGATTTTTGTATGCCTGGTAAGAATTCCGGTCGTTTGTATTTTGCGATAAAACAGTTCCAATCAGCATGTCAAGCGGGTCAGGAGGATTCTGATTTCGCTTAGGAACTCCGAAATGTTTGCGAAGGAGGTTATCTACAGTTTTGATTAAGTTTGTACGCTGCATATAAATGAAAACAACGGGGGTCTATTATGACCCCCATTTGTCAAAGATTAAAATCCCAGACCGATATCAACAAATTGAACATCTTCCAACCTGCCGTAATCAGCGTACCCGTAATTAACGAATATTTTCATTCCATCCGAGATCTCATAGTTAAATCCTGCGCCGTATGTTAATCCTTCTTCACTGTTGTCTTTGAACAACGACTTATACCCTGCTCTTATAAAAAACATATTATCGTATGCAAGCTCTAAGCCGCTGTTAACATATTCGGTATTGTCGTTCGGATGAGTAGCGTCAACCGCACCGGTAACCCTGAAGAATCGTGATTTGTATAAATCCATTGCCAAACCGATTCTAAATGTAAGTGGAAGATCAAACTCATCGGTTGATAAGTTTGACGGGACATTATTTGGACCGGTATCAAGGTTGTCGTTAGGATCATAATTAAATTGAATATCCCTTCCGTCAAGGCTCATCGTAGAGCCGAAGTTGGATATTGCAGCACCTATTACCAGGTCGTTAAACGGGGTTATGTATTGTGTACCGAGATCAAACGCAAACCCGGAAGCACTTGAATTCCAGATAGCTTCGCGAATAAATTTAAACTGCGCACCGAATGAAAACCTGTCTGTAAGTTTCTTCGAATAGCCGAGAGTAATAGCTATAGAGCTGGCGTCCCAGGTACGTCCATCACCTTCGGGAGCCTCGAAAGTTCTAACATCGTCTTCAGGTACACGCATTGAAGTGAAGCTGGCTGAAAGTACGCCCAGATCGCCCATATTTAATGCAGCAGCTGCAAAATCGTAGCTGATATCAGCAAGCCATTCGGCGTGGTTAAAAGCAATTTCCGTATTGCTTTTAAGGGAAGCCAAACCTGCCGGATTCCAGTAAATCGAGTAGATATCGCCACCAAGCGCCGAGTAGGCACCGCCCATTCCTATTGCACGTGCGCCTGCGCCAATCTTTAAGAACTGAGCAGCAGTAGTTCCAACTTTTGAAGTGCTTCTTAAAAGCTGGGCGTTGGAAGAACTGCTGATCAAAATTACAAGTAACAATATTATTGAGACTTTTATTTTATTCATAATTAAACTCCTGTTTTATTAATCAATACCTTTAAGGGTATCAACTATTTGATCAATGCAAGTCTTCCTATTTTTTCGCCTACACCGGGCGCATCAACGTGATAAATATATACCCCGTAGGCGACTCGCTGTCCTTCTAATGAAAGAAGATCCCAATATGCCACGCTGCCGGTATCATCTTTATCAATCTTTCGAACCAATTCGCCTGTGAGCGTATAAATTCGTACAGTACAGACAGGCGGAAGATTTCTGAATTGAAGCTGCCTGTCACCCCGTTTTTCGGCTGTACGACCAGGTTGCTCGGAATCAGAAAATACAACGTACGGGTTAGGCACAACGAATACATCATCAAGTCCGTCCTTAGCGGCGGAGGCGCTAAAATCAGCAGCTTTTGTTTCGAATGTATATTGATCACCCGGTTCAAACGGCTTTGATGTCCGAACGAAGTAAATATCACCTTCTTTGGGTAATACCGGATCAAAGGAGTAAACTGTGGTATCAAATTCAGATGTTGAATCATCAATAATAGTTTCAGTAATTACAACAGAATCCGGTTTGAGGTAGAAGTTAACGAAATACGAAACTTCTGATGCACCGCCAGGTTCAGTGGGTCTTAGTAGTAACGGCTCTCCCCAATCCCATTTTCCGTTACCATTTCCAGGTCTGGTAGGATTTTCTTCGGAAATCAAATAATTTGCAGGTATTGGATTACCTTCCTCATCAAATTCCGAGACATTAACAATATGAAACGGAGCCACGGAAACAATATTAGTTGGAACTGCAAATGTGGTATCACCTACATTTGCCCAAGAACCGTCTGCTAGTGTATCAGTGTCCAACCATCTAATTTCCCAATCAGCTCTATATTGGACATGTGGGCTTCCAATATAGTCTGAATTCGATTCACTCCACAATACACTATCAATAACATTTGTTACAACTCCATCTCTCCATTTAGAATTTTCTTCGTCTAAGTCCAACGGATCGGCATCCACATAAACCCTTACCCCGTCAAAAGCCACGTTAGCATCGCTTCCGTCAACTATTGTGCTATGAAATAACGGGTAATACCTGTATTTAACATCAAACATTTCACCTGCAGGTAATGCAGATTCACTTGTTCCTTTAATTTTTCCGAGATTGGTTTTTAACTCGTATCTTGAAGGATCTACCAAGGCGCCCGACTTATCAAATACTTCAACACTACTCTCAACCAGGTTTTGATGGGAAAGATCAACAAAGACTGTTCCTTTTGAACTGAATTCTTCCTCAACGCCGGTTGAATCCAAAATACTGTATAGTTCCGGTTCCTGGAATTCAATCGAATAGAGTTTATCTTCTACTTCATTACCTTCCAGGACTCTAACTATAATATCTCCAGTAGAGTTACCAAGCACCTGGTCGGGAATACCATCAATTCCTGCTTCTGCATCAACTACCCCAGGAGTCTTTGCCATTGGAACAGCGACAGCAGTATTGACATCAAAGGTCAATTCGCCCGTTAACGGATCAGTTGAAATAACGGTTTGGGTTTCAGAAGGCGGTAAACCGAATTCAATTGATCCGCCGTCATATGCAGCTACAGCATAATAATAAGTTATACCGTTACTAACAGAGGAATCAACATATTCATGAACTAGTCCGGTATTTCTACCCAAATTATATTTTACACCTCTTCCAAGAAACTCAATCGGGTGAAATCCGCTGAGGCTATCATCGAGGTCATACTGTGCAATACCTTCGCCGATGAATGGATTACCAAATCCGTCGGTAATTGTTTTTACATCGGAAAAGCTAGGGTCTTGACTTCTATAGATTTTGTATCCCTGGAAGTCGAAAATTCTGAGGAACGGATCAAATGATTCTTCCGAGGCCAGGTCCCAGTAAAGTGTAACCCTGCCGTCGCCAGCTACAGCACGAAGGTTCGGTTTCTCAGGCGGCTTGGCAAAACGATAATCCGATTCAAGTATTCGTGTGGATGATTCAGCATTTAGAATCAACTGATCCAAATCATTTCCGAAAAGAATCGACATCGAAAATCTCTGTGATTCACCAGGAGCCAATGCCAACGGGCCCGTGCCGAAGTTAAATACGTTATCACCGGGATTATTTAAAAATTCCTGGTCTGGAGCAATTGAATCTGCCGACAACCATTCCCACATCAATGGATCGTTCCGTGGAACGTTTGGGTCAGAGTTTGTGTATTGATCGGCATGAAAAGATGTTAAACCCAATTGGTCGGATTCGGATATATCACGGAATCCAAAGTTAGGCTCCGAACCGGCCCAGAAAGAGCCCTGGAACCTTTCTTCCTGCAACGAGCCAACTTCCTCGGGATCAAGCTTACCATTTCCGTTGGCATCAACAAACCACCCTTGCGAGGGCCTTCCATCACCT
>JANQLA010000298.1 GCA_028280855.1 Melioribacteraceae bacterium | reverse complement strand
TGTCTTTTTCGTCGTAGTATTCTACTACCGATGGAATATTGTCGACTTTACGAACCCAGTAATAAAGCTTACCCCATACAACCGGGGCATCGGGTTTAGGAGTTAGCAATACTTTCCAGCACATTTCTCCCTGCGCTTCTTCTTCAGCAATAATTTCCTGGTAATAATCATCGGCAAGGTTCGATTCACGAGCCAGGTCGTCATTCGTAAAATCGGAACCGTTCCATGACTGGAGCATCATCGAAGGAGGAATTTTAATTGTTGTTTCGGTATTTCGCAGGTAGTTCCACATTTCGTTACCTATTTTAAGCCACTTGTTGCCTCGCTCTTTTCGCGGTGATTTCATTACAATCAATGCTTTGTCGTTACCTACCCACCAGTTTTCCATCATTAAAGTTCTTTCGTAATCTGGTGTTACAACGGTCATCTCGATAATGCCTTGAGCTGTTTTACCTTTAATTATGTTTTCGGCCTCGTAAATAATTTCTTCGGCCGTTTGCGCGGTTAGGGAAGTAGTAAAGCTAAACAGCAGTGTAATTGCAGTCGCTAATTTTTTCATCTTGATACTCCCTTTAATAATGACTAAACGTTCAGTCAAAAAATACATTCTTTTGACGACACAATCAAGCAATAAGTTCCCGGGCTATTATCAATTTGCTTTTTTGTGATTAATCGCATAGATTTATGACTGAACAATTAGTCAATGGAAAAATGCCGAGAACCAAGGAACAACTCGAAAAGATAAGAGAAGAAGCGCGTAGCAAAATAATCAAAGCTGCAATACAACAATTCTCTTTTAAAGGATACCACGGAACCTCCATAAGCGATATAGCGAAAGAAGCCGGTATTTCTAAAGGATTGGCTTATAACTACTTTGAAAGTAAGCAGGCGTTGCTGAAAGCAATTTTTGAATCGATTATGGAAGCGGGTTATGAAATAATTGGTGAACTTGATTCGGAACCCGATCCGTTTAAACAGATTGAAAACATAATAAAAAACTCCTGCGATTACGTTAAAAAGAATATTGAAATATGGCGTTTATATTTAGGCATGGCTTTTCAACCAGATTTAATCGGCACAACTACGAATATGACAGTCAACTTTACAACTGAAATGATTAAATTGATCGAAAAGGTTTTCCGTAAAGCCGGCTTAAAAAATGTTGGCGCCGAGGCGCGTATATTCGCAGCAACGATTGACGGCATCATGCTTTATTATATATTCGACCCGGAAAATTTTCCAATCGATAAAGTTAAGAAAACACTTGTAAAGCGTTACAGTAAAGAAGAGATCAACAGGTACAAACAAACTTAGCGAAGTATAAGCCTGTCCGAATAATCAATTTCCACGGTTCCGTTTTCGATAGTACAATCAAGTAAATGGCCGCCTTTGGTTAGGTCGTCGCTCAGGAAATGAAAATGAAACCCCGGGAAGTTAACGCCGTCCATAAATTTGGGGAACCAGTAACCCAGTATTGAACCGCTGATTTGTTCAAACTCGAATACCGCCTGGTTGGCTACAATTTCCTGCAGTGTTTGGAAAGGTTCGGTTTGTTTATGTACGCTTCGCGCCTTTACGTATGAAAAGTTACCGGTTATTTTTATTGCGATTGGCTTGGAAGTATCGCTAAAAGCTTCTTTAGCAATCGACCAGATCTCCTGCATTGATTTATTTTCGGATATCTGCTTTTGCTCATCGGCCATAAAAAATTTAACCACTGCAAACGGAGCCATCAAAGTATCGCTGGCATGGTGCACTTTGCCGGAAACAGGAATACGCATGAAGTTATTATCTATCGCAGCCATTTCTCCGTCAACATAATTAAAAGTGCCCAGCGCAAAGTCACCTTGCTGTTTTATATCTGCGTAACTGTCAGTTCCAACATATTTTTGCTCCAGGAAAGCCTGCTTGCTTCCGTATTGAGTGATGGCATCATTTTTTATTTGTGCAGGGACTTCGGGATCGTTACTGCTGCAGGAAAAAGTTGTTAAAAATAATGCAACATAAAGCAAAATATTTTTTTTCATCATATACCTCCATTAAATTTTAGTCTTTCTTTTCCATTTTACTGACAATAAAAGTAAACAATAAGGAAACGAAAAATGCAGGAATCAATTCGTAAACAATAGACTTTAACTCCTGTGTTTGATTCCAAATGATTATCGTTATAACTCCGCTAATAAAGCCTGCTAAAATTCCATTGCTCGTTGTCCCTTTCCAAAATAATGAAAGCAAAATTGTGGGCCCGAACGCAGCCCCGAGACCGGCCCATGCAAAAAGCACAAGCCAGAAGACCAGATCGGATGCAACAAATCCAAGAATCAACGATATTATAACGATAAAAAGAATTACGAGCCGGCTTAAAAATACCAGCTTCTTTTGGCTGAATTGGGCATTAGGATTTATAACTTTTTGGTAAATATCCCTTAATACTGCGGATGCGCAAACAAGCAGCATCGAATCGGCAGTAGACATAACTGCTGCAAGAATTGATGCTATTATAATTCCGAACAGGACTGGATGAAGGTGTAATTCTGCGAATTGCGGGAACAAGTTTTCCGGATCGCTGCCTGCAAGCAAGTCTGTACTTTCGAAATATGCTCTGCCCATAACGCCTATTGCCACAGCGCAAATTGCCATTAGTGCGTTCCAAAATGTACCAATATAAGCGCTGAATTTAAGCTCATCGGGGTTTTTAATCGACATGTAACGAACCAAAATGTGCGGGTTCCCCGGCGAACCTAAACCAATCCCGATAAATCCTATTAAGGCCCCTGTAGAAATTGCAAAAGGATCGAAGGCTGAAAGATTAGCCGACACGATTGTCGATAGAAGTGAGCTGAGTTCGCCGAAATTAATTACTGCTATTACAGGTAAAATTATCAGCGTAAAAAGCATAAAAATTGCCTGTAGAACGTCGGTAAGCGACACAGCGAGAAATCCGCCAATCAACGTGTAAATAAGTACGATTATGCAAGTAATAATTACACCTGATGTTGGAGAAAGATTAAAACTCGCACTGAAAGCTTTACCCCCGCCGACAAATTGTGCACTTATGTATGCGGTCATAAATATAATTATTATACACGCTGAAACAAGCCTCAACGCATGCGAATTATCATTGAAACGTGATTCAAAATAATCGGGAATTGTAAGATCGTTATGTTTTTCGGTGTGTAGTCGAAGCCTTGGAGCAGCGTAACGGAACATTGAATATTCTGCTATTACGTACCCCACTGCGGCCCAAATAGCCGATAAGCCCCGAACATAAGCCATTCCAGTTAATCCGATTAAAAGCCAGCTGCTTCTGCCTGATGCCACTGCGCTAAGGGCTACAACAAACTTATTCATTTGTCGTCCGCCCAAATAAAATTCCCGGATACCCCTGGAAGAGAAACGTGAGCTCAAAATGCCTATTAAGAGTATAACCAGGATATAAACCACAAAGGATGCGAGCGAATATATGTTGAATTCTATGCCCTTAATAACACTGCCTCAAAAGGTTGTTTTTCTCGATTTGCAATTGGTGTTAATTTTGGCATTCGTGTAATTTTCCTAAAAGGGTATAGTATGACAAGTAAGGGAAAAGCATTTTCATAAATTTAAACAAATTTAGGCATAGGAATTGATTTATAGTTTATTTCAGCAAGAATAATGTAAAAATTACCTGAGGTTTCTATGTCTGGTCAATCATACGAGGCAATTAGCAGGGAAGAAGTAGAAATATTCTTGAAAGAATTCAACGATAAAATAAACGGATATATATTGTCGCTTAAGAAGCAAAGTTCCGAGGAAATTCTTAACGGCTCTGCTCAAAAAGCTCAGTTACTTTTGAACAAAGTAATTAGGGTTGAAGACGGTGTTAAGAATGTTACTGCATCTCATAATATGCTCTTCGGATTGCTTAATGATGATTCTTCGGTGCAGAGCAGCATAAAGCAAAATGATGCCGTTTCTGATTCGGAAACCCAAATAAAATCTTCGGAAAGTGACAAAAATGTATTTGACAATAAATCCCTTGAAGAGTCGGTATCTGTAAAATATCGGAAACCCCTGCTAAAGGCTTTAATTTATCTCGGTGGTAATGCAAAGGAAGAGGATATACTAGAGTTTGTTTACAAAGAGGTAAAAAAGAAATTAACCGACGAAGAATTATCGGTTAACGGTGACGGAAAAACAAAGTTGTGGATTCGCGACCTCCGCGAAGACAGCGATGTTATGGTTTCGGAAGGTTTAATAAATAAAGATACTGATGTGAATACCTATGAAATAACTCAATCGGGTATTGACTACTTGGCGAAAAACGACGAATAAATGCTAATTTATATCTGCCAGTAAAAGTTTACCGTTTATCTCAACAAACGAAAAAGTTGTGGTTAATTCCTGGTTACCGCTTATGAACAGCACTTCAATTGAATTAATTGCCCTTTCGTTTTCTGTTGTCGAGTTATGTTTTCCAAATTCGTGTTTATCGGAGATTTTCAGGAAGGCTGTAACCTTTTTCATAATACGTTTTACTTTTGACGTTTCCTTCCTATCGTTAATATTGTATAAGCCGGTCATATGTCTTTTTTCGTCTTTACCGGTGTAAACAATATGTTTCGCAGCCGCGTCCATATTTTCCGATTTGCATATTTCAAACAAATTGTCAACTGCTGCTTTCAATTGATCGGAAGTGTTTACGGATTGTGACCAAACGATGCTTGCAGAAAAGAATGTTATTATCGAAATAATAAGTAACCTAGTCATAACTAAACCTGTATTATTTTTTAGATCAATTTTGTTCAGAATTAATTTCAAATGCAACGAATACCGATTCCGTTGCTCATTTTTCAGTTGATTGAACAACTCAAGTCATAATAAAGATTCCGTAACTAGAAAGTGAAATGTTTTATTCTTTCTCCTTTATCACCAATTTCGGTCATCGCTTCAATACCAATTTCCAGATGCAAATCTACATAATTACTCGTAACCATTTTATCCGACTCTTCGGTTTTAACGCCGTCGGGTAACATTGGCAAATCGGAAACAAGCAGTAGGGCGCCGCGTGATAATTGATTAGCGTAACCAACAATAAATATTGTAGCTGTTTCCATGTCAATGCCGATACAGCCGAGTTTACGTAAATACTTTTTAAATTTTCTATCCCATTCCCAAACCCTACGGTTTGTGGTATAAATTACGCCCGTCCTGTAATCCATTCCGCGGCTAAAAATTTTATCAGAAACAAATTTATGAAGCTTAAACGACGGAAGTGCCGGTACGGCGCTTGGCATGTAATCTCGTCCGGTTCCTTCGCCTCTTATAGCAGCAGTAGGCAGAATAAAATGCCCGATTTCAGTAGATCGTTTCAGCCCGCC
>JANQLA010000233.1 GCA_028280855.1 Melioribacteraceae bacterium | reverse complement strand
ATAAGTTAGGCTCGTATGAATTCTAGGCAAAAAAATATTTTTGATAAATTCTGTCACAAACTCATTGTCTCATGTCAGGCAGAAACCGACTCCCCTTTTAACAGCCCTGACGACATGGTAAAGTTTGCCGAATGTGCAGCTTTAGGAGGCGCAGCGGCAATTCGAAGCCAGGGAGTTAGTAAGACAAAAGCCATAATAGAAAAGGTAAACTTACCTGTTATAGGGTTAATTAAATCTACTTTCGATGATGGCTCCGTGAGGATTACAGGTTCGTTTGATCACGTTGAACAGCTTATGGAAATTGGATGTGACATAATTGCAATCGACGGAACATTTAGAATTCGTGAAGGTTTATCCGGGCCAGATTTTATCAGTCAGGTAAAACAGAAATATGAGTGCATTGTAATGGCTGATATTGCATTGCACGATGAAGCAATTGCTTGTGAAGAAGCAGGCACTGATTGCGTTTCGACCACTTTAAACGGGTATACTCCTGAAACGATAAATGAAAAATCTATTGGCCCAAATTTTGAGCTTTTAAAGAAAGTAGTGTTAGAATGCAAGGTGCCCGTTATTGCTGAAGGTAGGTATAATACACCAGATTATGCAGCAAAGGCGATTAACTATGGTGCGTGGTCTGTTGTTGTAGGTACTGCAATTACACGTCCTCAGGTAATTACTCAATGGTTCGTTGAAAAAATATAATCGTACAAAATCAAATGACTATAAAAAATAAATATGATGTAATTGTAGTAGGCGGTGGTATTGCGGGAATTGCGGCGGCCATTAAAGCGGCAAGGCTTGGCGCTTCAACTTTATTAGTTGAGCAGTATGCATTTGTCGGTGGTATGTCTACTGCCGGAATGGTCTCCCCGTTTATGAAACACTCAGTCGGCGGGGTAACACTTGTTCGGGGAGTTTTCGAAGATATCGAAATGGAGATGAGGCGCAACAAAGGAATGATTGACAACGGCTTTTATGCGTCGGCTTTTAGAAATGCTTCTTATACACTGTTGATACAATCAAATGCAGAGCTTCTTCTAAACGCAACAATTACAGGAGTAGCCAGAACCGGAGATCGCGTAGATTCGATTAGCGTTCAGTATAATGCGCAGAATTATTTAATTGAAGGAAATGTCTTTATAGATACATCCGGTGATGCACAATTAGCTTTTCTTGGTGATTTTCCCTGGACAAAAGGCGATGAAAAAACGGGCTTGCTGCAGGCATTAACGCTTTTTTTCAGAATGGGTAATATTGATATACAAAAAGCGATCGAATATGTTAAGAGGCACAAGGAGGAATTTTTCGACTGGATGGAATATGATTTTGATTTAAGTAAAATTATTTCCGTTGCAGGTTACTTCAGCAATGTTAAAAAGGCCATTGCTGAAAAAAGATTATCGCCCGAAGTAGAATATATTTTCTTTACAACCCTCCCCGAATCTGGAGAGGCGTCGTTTAATACTTCAAATGTTTTGGGACTCGACGGTTCTGCATCAGAAGATCTGACAGAGGCTGAATTCAAAGGCCGTAAACAAGTAGCTGAAGTGGTGGACATTCTTCAAAAGGAAATACCCGGCTTTAAAGATTCCATACTGCTCGAAACCGCAGTTCAGGTTGGCGTGCGGGAAACCCGCAGAACCATTGGTGAATACTCCGTAACCGGCGATGATATTCGAAATGCCGCCAAGTTTGATGAGGCTATTGCACGCGGCTGCTACGGGGTAGATATTCACGGGCAAAAAGGTGAGAAGAGCGTAATGGAAGATTTGGCAGAAGGCGAGTATTACGAAATTCCTCTTGGATCATTGCTGGTAAAAGATTCGGAAAATTTATTGGCGGCGGGACGATGTATTTCGGCGACCCGCGAGGGACACGGCGCGCTTCGTATTATGCCTACTTCAGCTGCAACCGGTGAAGCCTGCGGGGCTCTTGCAGCGCTTGCGATTAATAAAAACAAAAATATTCGTCAAATTCATTATTCGTTACTGGCAAAAAACCTTAAGGGGAATATTTAATGTTGAGAGATAACTTAATGAATATTCAATTCGGGACAGACGGCTGGCGCGCGCTTATGGACTCTGAAATAAACTTAGAGACTGTTGCATTGGCGGCACAAGCATTTGCCGATTACATTAATAAGAAATATGAAACTCCTAAAGTTGCTATCGGGTTCGACGGACGTAAGTGCTCTGATTCTTTTGCGCATTTGTTTTCCGAAATTCTATCCGGCAACAAAATCGAAGTTCACTTATCAAAAGAAATTTGCCCCACACCCTTTGTTTCCTACTACGTAAAATCAATGAAGATGTCGGCAGGGGTAATGATAACGGCGAGTCATAATCCTCCGGAATATAACGGGATAAAATTCAAAGCAAGATACGGCGGACCGTTTTTCACAGAGCAAGCACACGAAGTTGAAAGACTGATCGGTGAATCGACTATTATTAAGAATGACAAAAATATTTATTCCACCGACTTTTCCACGGAATACTTAAAGCAGATTTACAGGGTAATTGATTTTGACACGCTTTCTACGACCAAGATAAACGTACTTGTTGATTCTATGGCGGGAGCAGGCCAAACGATTATTCAAAATATACTCTCTCATTTTGATATTGATTGTACAACGATTCACTTCAAAGCAACAAATGATTTTGACGGCCGATCGCCGGAACCGATTGAACAGAATCTTAAGCCTTTGAGCGATATATTAAAAAACGATTCTTCTTACTCAATAGGCTTAGCAACCGACGGCGACGCCGATAGGCTTGGGGTAATGCTTGAGAACGGCACTTGGCTGAGTGCTCAAGAAACTATTTTGCTCCTTGCGGATTATGTTGTTAATGTAAGAGGAGCCTACGGTAAATTAGTTAAAACTTCTTCGGTAACAAGTAAGCTGGAAAAATTTCCGGGTAGTAACAGCAGAATGGTTGATGACGTTCAGGTAGGCTTTAAATATATCTGCGAAAGCATGCAGCAAGAAAAAACGGCTTTCGGGTGTGAAGAAAGCGGAGGTTACGGTTACGGTTTCCATATGCCAGAAAGAGATGGAATACTTTCCGCTTTGCTGATGATTGAAATGCTGGCAAAATCCGGCTGTAGCAAGTTATCTGAACTTGTAAAGCGGAAACGTGAACAGTTCGGTGAAATATTTTACGATAGAATTGATTGGCGCTACGAAGGCAAAGACCGCCTGACAAAGTTACCGCAAATATATGATGCAGCCCCATCCAAAATTCTCGACTACCGCGTTAATGAAATAAATGAGTTCAGAAGCAGCCGCGGGGTTATTAACGGTTTAAAATTTACGCTTGAAGGCGGCGATAAATGGTTATTAATAAGAGCTTCCGAAACCGAACCGCTGATCAGAATATATTCTGAAGCAGATAGTAATGAAAATGTTTGTCGATTACTGGCAGCAGGAAAAGAGCTTATTTTTAGAAACGGGACTTTATGAATAATAAGAAATTTTTAAATGTAGAAGAATCCAAATTAATCATCGCTGGGCTCGGTACGGAATTTGCCCTTGTACAGAATCCTGGTTACATCTTCACACCGTTTGAAATATATCCGCTTGCACCAAAGCGCTCTACGCACATGAAGAGAATTGATGCAATAGTAATGGATATGGATGGCACTACTACCACAACCGAAACGTTATGTATTCACTCGCTCGAATACATGGTACGTAAGATGAGCGGTTTGATTTCCAAAGATGATTGGAAAGGTTTTGATAAATCCGATCTCCCTCACATAATCGGAAACAGTACAACAAAACATGTTGAATACCTGGTTAAAAAATATTCACACCTGTTTGATAATGATGAAACCAAATTAGCATTCAAGCTTGCACATGACTGGACGCTATCAAATAGTCTTGATGCAAAACGCAAAGAAGAAACCATTGATACGCAAAGTTCATTAGCAGCATCGTTAACAAATCGGACAAGTTTTAGTGATGCCCTGCTAGTCAGAATTGGTATAGATATTTATTATCAGCGATATCATGAACTTTTGGAAAAGATTAACCGGGGCAAGGGCAAACAGGTATCCGAAGAATTGTTTGGCGATCCGGAGAAATCGCTAATCGAACCAATGCCCGGCATATTGACTTTTATTTTGCTGATTAAAGGATTGATGACCAATGAAATAATTAGCGCAGTTTCCGAAGATGATCCGCAGAAAGAGGTCCTTACCGAACTTGCAAGCATTTTTACAGATCACCCGGTCAAAACAGCGATTGTTACTTCGTCAATTTCTTATGAAGCGAATATAGTTTTGTCTGAAGTCACGAAAGTATTACAGAAACAGATCCGTGAGTTGTCAATTTCACAGAAATCAAAAGATGAATTAGCCAGGGTGTTTTCCAATTTTAATAATGTTTACGACGCAGTTGTAACAGCTTCCGATTCGAGTGAGATAAGATTAAAACCGCACAGAGATCTGTACAGTATAGCGCTCCACAAATTGAATATTTCCAAAAATAATTTCGATAACGTAATTGGTTTTGAAGACAGCGAAAGCGGGACGATTGCAATACGCGCCGCAGGCATTGGGAAATGTGTTGCCGTTCCTTTCGCGGAAACTACTGGTCATAATCTTGACGCCGCAGCCAATATTTGTAAAGGCGGTATACCCGAGGTAATATTCAACCACAAATTATTCTTGAATTTCAGGTAGTGGAAAGGAAGCAATGAAAAATAAAGTTTTCCATGTAATTTCAAACACACATTGGGATCGCGAGTGGCGCTTCCCTTTTCAAAAAAACAGGCAAATGCTAGTCGACATGATTGATGAGGTTCTGGATATCCTGTATAAAGAGCCGAAGTACCGCGCTTTCCATTTGGATAGTCAATCGATTGTACTAAAAGATTATCTTGAAGTAAAACCTCATAAAGAAAAACTAATTAAGCGACTTGTTAAGCAGAACCGGTTATTAATTGGCCCGTGGTACATTTTGCCAGAAGAATACCAGGTTGGCGGCGAAAATTTAATTCGTAATCTTCTGCTCGGACATAAAACCTGCAAAAAATACGGCGGTGTTTCCAAAATAGGATACTCCCCTTTTTCATGGGGTCAAATATCGCAGCTTCCTCAGCTATACAATGAGTTCGGCATTGAACTGATTATGTTTTATCGAGGTGTTAATTCTCTCGATAGCAAAAAGGCCGAGTTTATTTGGGAAGGTGCGGACGGAACTAAGGCAATCTCTTCACGCTTTTCAACTATGCCTCGTTACAATTTTTATTTCTACATTTACAGACCGGTTGTACACAACGAAGGCTTCTATGATATTGATTATAAATGGCAGAGAGGCGGCACCCCGTTCCACTTTGCGGATTCAGAATTATATGATGAAGATTACTCTATTATCAACCCGGTCGATGAGTTTTTCTCCGAAAATATCACACCGCAAGTAAAACAAATTATTACCGATCAGGTAAAAGATTTTACAACTGATCATGTAATCTGGATGGAAGGTCATGATTCAAGCGGACCGAACATCAAAACAGTAAAAATTATTGAAGAGATTAAAAAGCAATTTCCCGGTTTAAATTTAGAGCACAGCACACTTGAAAAATATGCTGAATCTCTTTACAGCCAATTGAAGAACAAAAAGTTAAAAACCGTAAGGGGTGAAAGACGCAGCGCTCAATATGATTTGAGAAGCGGGAACTTATACGGGTTCACTACATCAGCACGCATGTATTTGAAGCAAAAGAATTTCGAAGCGGAGAAGTGGCTTCAATTTTACGCCGAGCCGTTTAACGCTTTCTCGGGATTGCTGGGCAGAGATATCAAAAATAATTCGCTGGACATCGCTTGGGATTACGTAATCCAGAATTCCGCGCATGATTCAATAGGCGGATGCAGCCTCGATGAGATACACGATGATATGATGAACCGTTATAAACAATCAATTGAAATTTCGCAATCTGTTTTTGAGCGCGCTGCAAAACAAATTATTAATAGTATTGATACTTCTCCGGTAGAATCAGACAATAGAAATGAAGATATTTTTATCACCGTTGTAAATCCAAATAATGCTGTGCGCTCTGAGGTAGTTGAAGCAGTTATTGATATTCCCGAGAGCCTGGACAAAGGCGGATTCTCCATTACTACAGATGATTACAAAGAAGTTGTCTTTGAAGTAAAAAGTAAGTCAAAAGTCCAGCCGGTTGTTGAACAGATGATTGATCGCCCACTGTTCTTCAATATGATTCGTTACAATGTAAATTTATTTGTAAAAGACATACCGGGGGTAGGTTATAAAACATTTAAGGTAACACCAATAAATAATCGTAGAGTCGATATAGCTAATTCTCCCAGGAATCTCCCGTTGATTGAGAATGAATTCCTAAAAGTGAAGTTAAATGCCAATGGTACTTTTGATGTCTATGATCTAATAAACAACAAATCGTTCAGGAATCTCGGTTACATTTACGACGAGGGTGAAGCCGGACATGCTTGGGTTAATGAGTCTGTAAAACCTTTTGTAACCACCTTAAAGTCAAAACCGAAAATTACGACTGAATCATTGAGTAAGTTAAAAAAAGAAGTTCTTGTTCAACATAAGCTCAAGCTGCCCATTAATTTGTCTGAACGACACAAAAAACGTCCGAAAACGAAGGAAGTGAAAATCGATTTGCTTGTTTCGCTCAAACATAATTCCAAACGAGTTGATCTTTTTCTAAAAGTTGATAATACTATAGAAAGCCACAGGATGCGAATCATGTTTCCCACTTTACCCGCTGCAAAATATTCATGGGGCGAAGGTCAATTTGATGTTGTAAAACGAGAAATCAAACACATCGATTCCAAAGGATGGATTGAGCAGCCGATGTATGATTATCCAATGGATCACTTTGTAGATGTTTCGGACAACAACCACGGAATTGCGGCGCTTGTTAAAGGGCTCAAAGAGTACGAAGTAATTGATGATAACCAGAAAACACTTGCAGTCACTTTATTTCGAGCTTTCGAATATATTATTCAACCCAGCAGCACGCAGGACTATACTCATCAAAAAGGAGCACAGTGCCTTGGGCAACAATCATTTGAGCTTTCGCTTTATCCACACAAAGGTGATTGGATAAAAGGAAACGTTTATGAAGAAGCACTGAATTTCAACAATGACCCCCGAATTATAGAACACGGAAGCTCCGCAGGATACCTGCCCCTTTCAGGCTCCTTCCTCCGGAGTTCTAACAAGAACATACTGGTTAGCTGTTTCAAAGAATCAGAAACTAAAAAGAGAAATCAATTTGTTTTACGACTGTATAATCCGACGAACATAAAACAAAAGTCATCAGTTAAGTTTTTATTCAACATAAAAAGCTTATCGGAAACAACCCTGGAAGAAAAAGTAAAAGAAGATGTTTGCCTAATTTCAAAAAATCAATTCGAAATCGAAATTAATTCAAAAAAAATAAAAACTTATCTAATAGAGTTTACGAACATGAAACGTATGGAGAAGAAATGATAAAGAATAAGTATGGCTACTTTACCGACAACCACAGGGAGTTTGTAATTACCGATCCGCGCACACCCCGCCCATGGTTCAATTATATGTGGAATGAAAAGTACGGCGGATTAATCTCACACACAGGCGGCGGTTTTAGTTTTTTGGAATGCCCGCGTGATAACAGGCTTAACAGGATGCGTTATAACTCACTTCCATGGGACAGACCAGGAAGGTATGTTATTGTTAAAGATACCCAAAGCAATGATTACTGGTCGCTTAGCTGGGCACCAACCATTGATAAAAAATATAAAAAATATGAATGCAGGCATGGGCTTGGGTACACCAAAATAAATACAACAATTAATGATATTGAAGGCAGTATTACCTATTTCGTTCCAATCGGCAAAAATTGCGAAGTATGGCGGGTATCTTTAAAAAATAATTCCGGTATAGATCGAAGCTTTGAGATATATTCATTTACGGAACTGATGATGGGCAATGCACTCAACGACATCATTAACCAACCGAATGATAAACACTTTACGGATATTAAATTTGATAAAGTTCACGAAACACTTTTAGCAACCAGACGTTACTGGGTATTGAATAAAAAAGTCTCTGTTGCTCAGCCGAATATTGACTGGCAATATAATTTATTGTTCACATCAACTCTTCCGGTTACAGGCTTTGACGGCAGTCTTGATAAATTCATCGGCAGGTGGCGCTCGGAAGCTAACCCGGAAGCTATTGAATCCGGACAAATGGGCAATACGGAAATTACTGCGGGAGATCCGGTTGCCGCGCTTCAATCAAAGATAGAATTGAAAGCCGGCGGAAAAATCGAATTTGCAATCGTGATGGCTGCAACGCCCAAAAACGAAGACCCCTTCTATGATGCCGAAATCGATAAGCTGAAATCCATTGATTACCTCGACGATGAATTCCATAAGTTAAATCGAAAGTGGGACGAACAATTAACCGGAGTTCAGGTTGATACACCGGATGAAAAATTCAATGCATTGATCAATGTTTGGAATAAGTACCAGACTTCGGTTACGTTTGACATGGCGCGTAATTCCGGTTACTATCACGGGGGATTGCTATTCGGAACAGGCATGCGCGACCAGTTCCAGGATATACTCGGAACCGTTATAAC